>JAYUTU010000404.1:0-8635 GCA_043754975.1 Bdellovibrionales bacterium
TCTATTCAATTATTTTTTCAATCAAAGGTGAGTTCAAAGTGGCTGCAATTGCTGTGGTTGTTGCCGCCATTTTTGATTTACTAGATGGCCGCTTAGCGCGGCTGACTCACGCAACCAGTAAATTTGGTGCAGAATACGATTCACTCTGTGATTTAGTCAGTTTTGGTTTAGCTCCGTCACTGTTAATGTTTCAATGGGCACTAAGTCCTTTCGGGCGACTGGGTTGGATGGCGTGCTTTTTATTTGCGGCGTGTGGAGCCCTTCGCTTAGCACGCTTCAACGTGCAAGTTGGCGTCGTTGAAAAAAATTACTTTCAAGGATTACCAATCCCGATGGCAGCGGGGATTGTAGCGTCGGCGTACTTAGCTTTCGAAGATATGGGCTGGAACCAAGTGAATGAATGGCAGTCCCGCGGCTTATTATTTATGGTCATGCTGCTTGGAATTGTGATGGTTTCTAATTTTCGTTACCGCTCTTTTAAGGACCTAGATTTAAAACAGCGACTGCCATTTAAATATTTAATTATGGGAGTCATACTTCTGTTCGTGGTAGCACTTCGGCCCGAGCTGATGCTTTTTATTTTGTTTTTCTCGTACGCCGTGTTGGGAGCCGTATTCGGCGTTTTGCGCTTAGGTAAAAAACAGCGTGAAATTAAAGCCAGTGTCTATGCTCCACCTGAAACTAATGAAACAGATTTGCAAGAAGAAACTGAGGAAGGCTAGTAAATGAAGCCCTGGAAAAAACCCTTAAAGATTGGACTTGTTGGTGCTACGGGCGTTGTTGGCGAAACGTTTATAAATATCATAGAAGAGTACGCATTACCACTGAGCGAGCTTCGCCCTTTTGCCAGTGCGAATTCTGCTGGGCAAAAACTAGAGGTTGCTGGCAAATCTTGGACAGTTCAGGTTTTGAAACCGAATTGCTTTGACGGTTTAGATATGGTTTTTTTCAGCTCTGGTGACGATATTTCGAATGAGTGGGCTCCCCAGGCAGTAAAAGCTGGTGCCTTTGCCATTGATAACTCCAATGCATTTCGCATGAACCCAGAAATTTTACTACTTGTTCCTGAGGTTAATGGAGATTTAATAAATGATCAGTCAAAACCACAAATTTTGGCTAATCCAAATTGTTCGACGATTCAGTTGGTCGTTCCGTTAAAGCCACTTTCGGATTTATTTGGAATTGATGAAGTGACTGTATCGACTTACCAAGCGGTGAGTGGGGCTGGATTGCCAGGGTATGACGAATTGCTGGATCAAACTAAAAATTTCATGCAGATGGATCATTCGTTCAAAGCATTCCCGAAGCAAATTCTGTTTAACTGCATTCCTCAAATCGGAAGTTTTGATGACGCCGGTTTTTGCACGGAAGAAACAAAAATTATGAACGAAAGCGCAAAAATTTTAAATTTGCCAAATTTAAATATTTCGGCATTTACGGTGCGCATTCCAGCTTTGAATTCGCACTCTGAAGCAGTGTGGGTGACATTAAAAAAAGAAGTCACTAAATTGGAATTCACTAATGCTTTGGGAAATTTCGAGGGCTTAGCCGTGATTGATGACGATTATCCAACACCCTTAGAGGTTTCCGGCGAAGAGCCCGTGTTTGTTGGTCGTATTCACCAGGATCGCCACAACAAAAAGCGCTGGCTGATGTGGGTGGTATCTGACAATTTGAAAAAGGGCGCTGCTTTAAATGGCTTACAAATAGCCGAACGCCTTTTTTCTTAACTAAGATCTAGACACTGCCGTGTCGACATGTTGCAATTTAAGAGTGATAAACCGCAAACATTTATTTTTTTTAGTCACATTTTTTGTAGCCCAAATTTCTTATGCAGCGCTAACCATTCAATCTGTTGAAGGTGCCAGTTACACGGACTTGGCCTCGGGGACAACTCCCCCTACAATTTATGGGGGAATTGCCGGTTCCTGCACAGCGACGGTAAACTCATCAACTTGCGACAGTTGCATCAATGCAGCCACGCCAGCGCAAGCATGCAATTTAAAAAGTGTTCATCCAGGCCTGATCATCACGGTCAACTTTACTTCCACCGAGGCTTTAAATAATAAAACGATTGAGCTCAGTACCGAAAGCGGAACTGGTACGACAATTTTAAATTCTGTTCAAGTGACAGTAGCTGCAAATACTACGTTTGCAATTACGACAAAGTGGGGCGACCTGTGCGATCCCGATGTGAACTTCGATGCCGCCTGCGTGCCGGGAACTTTAACTCCCGGAGCACCAGTTCATTTCGGCGAACGTGGCTTAACACTGAGTGGAGATTTAGACGGAGCGGGTGGTGTTACCGACGCCGAAAAAGTGAGAGTGCCAGTAAAATTTCAATACGTTGATGCTGCAGATCCCACTTTAAGTAATCAGGCGTTTAGCTTAACAAGCTGTGCAAAAGGGGCTTGCGGATTCAGCCTAACCCCTGGGGATGAGAAATTATTTATTGATGAGTTTGTCAAATCTGCAGTTCCGAATCCTATTAATGATTCTGGTGCGCCTGCGTGGCAAGGTTTAGTATTTTTTAAAATCCAGGGCGATATGGTTTCATCAGCACAAGTAGCTAATAACTCAAGCCCACCAATTATTAAAAATTATAATCAGAATTTTGATCTGTCAGACTCATCTTTGTCTGACAATTTCCAAAATTACAGACGTTACTGCCTTGTTATGGGAAATATGAACAAGGCTCAGAATATTTATTATCTGACATCGGCTAACGATGATTCAAAAACCTGTGCGACTCCGTCAGAGGTTTTTGGAATATTAGATGATAAGAGCTGCTTCATATCGACTGCTGCATTTGGATCAGATATGGCACCTGAGGTTCAAACGTTTCGGAATTTTCGTGATGAGTTTTTACTTCGAACGGATTGGGGACGGGGCTTTGTTAAAAACTATTATAAATTAAGTCCTCCGATTGCTGATTTTATTGCAAAAAGCGAGACTCTGCGGTCGCTGGCGCGATCGCTACTAATGCCGGCACTTATTTTTTCTAAAATTGCTTTAACGTATGGAATTTTAGCTGCGATTTTAGTGCTATTAACGGCTTTCATTTTGCTCCGGCAGATAACTAAATTTCTTTTTCAAAATAGAAAAATCGTAGCTGTGTTTCTGCTAATTTTAACTGTTCAGTTAAAGGCTGCTGTCGAACCAGTTACTAAAAAAGTACCGCATCCAGGTGCAAAAGATGGTTTAGTTAAAATTAAAAAAGATGGAACCTATATTTATGATGTTGCTGCTAAGCCAAAAAATGAATCAAGCCATATTCGCTTTGGTCAGGCATCTCAGCCTAATATTTCTATTTTAGTTAATGCTACAGATGCCAGCGGAGCCACAGTTGGACAGAAAACGCTTTATTTTGAAGACTTCTATAAAGATGCCTCCAACTTAATAGTTAGCTACGATTACGAGTGGTTTCCTTGGTATGAAAAAAATATGTTGGGGTTACAGCTTGGTATTGCTGCCATGTTTGCAAATGGGCAAGGCCGTCTAAAAGTATTGCAGGGCGGAGTTAATCCTGAGGCTCAAGAAAAGTATTTATTTGTCACTGTTCCTGTCAGCGTCGGCGCTATTTACCGGCTGCAATTTAGCTCCGATCCGTGGGTTGTTCCGTACGGTGCTGGTGGTGGAACTTATGTTGGGTTAGCAGAAAAGCGAGAAGACAAAGCGGACCCTAATTTTACCGGTGGCTTTGGTTATTACGCTGCTGGCGGCGTGTTGGTGAATTTAAGTAAAATCAGTGGGGAGTCAGCTTACGTATTAGATGCCGAATACGGTATTGGAAATTTGTGGTTTTCCCTTGAATATAAAATTGCGGATGTGAATGCGCCTACATTTACTTTACAGAATCGCTATATTAATGGCGGAATTTCTTTTGATTTTTAAAGTAAAGTTTCAGATATGACCCGAATTAAATTTACAGTGGCGTACGACGGCACCGGATATTGTGGATGGCAGAAACAGAATCATGAATCTCGTCCCAGTATTTGTCAGACTCTTGAATCAGCTTTAGAAAAAATTTTTGGACATAAAATTATATTATTTGCCTCGGGGCGTACCGACGCTGGTGTTCACGCCTTAAATCAGGTCTGTCATTTCGATACGGGCAAGGATTTGAGTAAAAGAAAAAATTGGGACCTAAGCTGGGCTCTCAGGCGCTATTTGCCGGATTCGATCGTGGTGAAAAAGGTTTGGATAGCTCCGGCAGATTTTCATGCAACGATTTCTGCGACAAAAAAGACGTACAAATACCTAATTCGTAACGCGCAGCGACCCAGTGCCCTGTTAAACCGCTACGCCGGCTGGGTAAGACGTCCTTTAAATCTAGAGCATCTTAACGAAAGCGCTCAATTTCTTCTAGGATTTCAAGACTTTAAAAGCTTTCAATCGATTGGTACCGAAGTCAAATCAACGCATAGGGAAATATTTCAGGCCACTTGGCGCTGGAAAAAGGCTCATGTTGCTGAATTTACCATCACGGGATCGGGTTTCCTAAAGCAAATGGTTCGAAATATTGTGGGAACTCAGCTATTTCTAGAGCAAAATGGACTGTTGCCTTCAGAAATGAAGGCGATCATTAATAAAAAAGATCGAAAATTTGCAGGCCCAGCTGTTGAGCCTCAGGGTCTTTACTTATTAAAGGTTTACTATCCCCAGGACCTTGACAATAAGTGCCGCGAACTTTAAAACACTCATTCATCTATTTTCGGAGTAATTATGAAGACTTGGAATGCTAAAACAGAAGAAGCCGATCGCAAGTGGTTTATCGTTGATGCCGCTGGCCTAAAAGTAGGTCGTTTAGCGACTCACGTAGCGAACATTTTGCGTGGTAAAAACCTACCGACTTTCACACCGCATGCTGATGTGGGTGGATTCGTTGTTGTTATTAATTCAGATAAAATTGAATTAACTGGTAACAAGTGGACACAAAAAAAATATTACAGACACTCCCGTTTTTTCGGATCTTTGAAGGAAAAAACAGCAGCGCAAATGAAAGACTCAAATCCTGAGTTCATCATTCAAGACGCTGTTAAGGGTATGTTGCCTGTAAACAAATTGTCTCATTCATTAATCACGAAGTTAAAAGTTTATGCTGGCGCTGATCATCCGCATGCAGCTCAAAAACCTGAAGCTTACGTAATCAAAAACTAAAAGAGGATATTGAAAAATGGCTGCTGCTGCTGAAAAATTTTATTATGCAACTGGACGACGAAAAACATCTTCTGCACGTGTTTATCTTAAACCAGGCAAAGGTAACGTTTCTATCAATGGAAAAAAAGCTGAAGATTATTTAACTCGTCTGCAATCCCGAATGGTGATCATGCAGCCGATTGAATTATTACTGCAAACTGGAAAGTTTGATTTACGTGTTGTTGTTGCTGGTGGCGGGGAATCCGGCCAAGCAGGAGCAATTCGTCACGGTGTAACTCGAGCGCTTATTTTGTTTAACCCTGATTTTAAGGGCGAACTGAAAAAAGCTGGTTTCGTGACCCGTGACCCTCGTATGGTTGAGCGTAAAAAGTACGGCAAACATGGCGCGCGTCGCAGTGGTCAGTACTCAAAACGATAATACTAGACCTAAAATGTTGTTTAACAAAAAGGGAGAGCCAAAAGCTCTCCCTTTTTTATTAGGTCTGGGTTTTAACATAATTTTAATAAATTCTAGGTAAGTTGTTAAAGACATGTTAAATTAAATCAACTTGGATTTAGTAAACAACCCTATAGGACACCTATGAAAACGGAATTAAATAAATTAGCAAAATTTCTGAAAGAAAAAAGAACACTAGCTGGCTTATCACAAAAAGATGTGGCGACGGCATTGGGGTACAGTACTTCACAATTTATTTCCAATTGGGAACGAGGCATATCACAACCGCCAATTCACACATTACGGAAATTAGCACAAATGTACGCGGTTAGCCCCGATCAAATGTTTCAGGTCTTGTTGAGTGCCACTATTGATCAAGTACAAATTGAATTAAAAGAGAAATTTTATGGCGTTGAGGAAAACAAAGACTCAGCTCCGCGCGTCCAGCTCGTCGCAAATTAGTTTTTGCCAACGGGCAGTTAAATACAAATACCTCAGTAAAAAGGCTGTATCAATTTGATACAGCCTTTCTTTTTTTTCTAAATACTTAGGAATACGCACTCAAACCCTTAAGACCACTGACCAATTAGACGAATAGACACACAGCACACAGTGCGGGGTACGTATGTCGGGAATGAAGGTTCTAAAAAAAGGCGATTATCTTTTTAAAGAAGGTGAAAAAATCCTTTCGGTATGGATCATTCAGTCCGGCCAAATTAGTCTTGGACTTCAAAAAAATAAAAAATACGTCGAAGTCTTGAGTGCAGGCACAGGATATGTGTTTGCAGATTTAGTTATTTTAGGTGCCGCAAATTACACGTATTCTGGATTAGTCATGAGCGAAACAAAAGTCATGGAAGTTCCATTAGAAACTTTCAAGCAACAGTATGAGAGTCTTCACCAAGTAAATAAAGCATTTGTTAAAGGGCTTTGTGATAAACTGAAGTGGGCACTTAACGAAGTGAAAGCATCTCGCTTTGAAAAAGATCCGTCCGCGTGTGCGGATGAAGCAGTACCAAAGGCTTTTGGAACTATTTTTCATGTGTTAAATCATAAGGGTCTCAAAGAAGGAACATCCTCTAAAATCGATTGGCAGACACTACGCCAATACTCGCAGCGTATTTTCGGCGAGTCCTTAAAACGTTTAGAGCAGGCGACCCAGCTGCTAGTCAAAGTAAAATTAGCAGATTACATTTATGGAAAAAATCCAGATGACCCGAATTCTAAAGATGAAATTCAGGGATTTTTTCTTAAAGATCTAAATGCATTGGAATCATTTTTTGAATTTTATCAGTACTATTATTTTAAGGGTGGGAAATCAGAGCTTTTGCGTTTTGATGAAGGCAATTATAACTTTTTACGTATTTTAACACTGGCCTACGATGGCGTTGTGCCAGATAAGTTTGGCATCGTCACAAAAAACTTTGGTGAAGTGACTGAATTTTTTAAAGATTATGGAATTAACTTGGGCGTAGGGCAGTTCACGGCACTTGAAACAAAAGGGCTATTTTGTAAAAGAAAGCCCAGCGCTAACGGTAAAGTCCACTTACAGTTTGAAATTAAGGAATTTAAAACTCAGCAAGATATTTGGAAAATAATTAAAGAAATAGATAAATGGAACGAAAGAGGACTGGTCGACTTAAATGATGTGGATGACGGTCCAAAAAAGAAGAAGATTATAGATGGCTTAGAATGCTCTGACTGCAAAGCTGTTATGATTTTAAATTCAAAATTTTGCAGTGAATGTGGTGCAAAGCTAGCCAGTACTACGAACCCTGGCGTCGATCGGAAAGCCGCATGACGCCGTTATGGATTACATTCATTTTAGGTTTTGGAGTGCTTTTTTCATTTCAAAATTGTCAAAACCCGCCCCATGCAGACGAGTTTAGCGTTCTTTCGCAGAATGGTAAGCTCGTTCAAAGCAGTGGTAAAACAGTACTGGCAGAGCAGAAGTTAGTTGAGCTGCAGTTGATTTCAAAAATTCAAGAGCAAATTTCAAAAAATGGAAATGTATTTTCATTAATTTCAGAGCGCAAATATCAATTTAGTTTTGATGTTAGTGGTGTGCGTAAGCCCTTCACTGTAAGTTCGGATGCCGAGCCCCAGGCTGGCAATTTTTGTCTGACCGACCAATTGCAATCGGAACTACAGGGTATCTTGGCGGCCGCATCGATTTGTCAGAAAAGAGAACAAGCTGCAGACTCGACTGTGTTATGTGCTGCTGTGATAGTGCCAGCCTATGCGCATTTACAAACTGAAACTGAAAGTTTTAATCTTGGAGCAGCGACTGATGCGTGCCTGTCAAATTCTGTCGACTTTTGTGATGATGAAGGGACCTTGCTAAAAGGTTTTACAAAGCATTTAGACACACAATTAAATACGTTAACTTGTAACTAACTAGTTGCTAGCCAGTAACTAGTTAGTTATTGAATAGTACGACGACACGCTTCTATGCAGTCAGACGAAACGCTATTTTTAGATTTCTGTTCAAACCAACTTGATTGCCTACTTAGCTTAAAACTTTCTTCTGGACTGCTGCAAATGCTTCTTGAAGCTTGTCTCGGGTTGGCACCGCACCCTGGGCAAAATCAGGTCGGCCACCACCTTTACCACCTAAAACTTCGGCAAAATCTTTTAGTAATCCACCAGCTTGAAATTGTTTAGTTAAATCTTTGGTTACAGAAACGATAACAGGATAGGACGATTCGCCTTGGCCGATAACTAATACAACGCCATTTTGAATTTTATTTTTTATCTGATCAGCAATTTGTGATAACACATCACGATCATCCAAAGATAAATCCGCCATGACTAATTTTGCACTGCCATTTCCCCAGGTAAAATTTTGGCCCTTGGCAACTAAGTCATCAACATTAATTTGATTCGATTGAGCTTTGCGAATTTGTTTTTGTAAATCTTTGACTTCATCTTTTTTCTCTTCGATCCAGCTAGTAATCGGCTTGTCAGTTGCTAGCCCGGTGCTTTGTCGCGCAGAAAGAAGCTCTTCATTGCTTTTTAAAAGATATTGAATTGCGGCGT
>JAYUTU010000405.1:0-3793 GCA_043754975.1 Bdellovibrionales bacterium
TCGATCACTTCGACGTGACCGACTTCGGTACCGACCCAATTGTTTAATTTGGTTGGCATAGCAGGCTGCAAGCCAGCCCATTTCTGTACCAAATAATCAAACGCATGTTCTGCACCACGATGGGACCCATCGTGGCATTTAACTAAAATAGATAATTTTTTTTCTGGAAAAACTCCAGCGACGACACCCTCAGCACCGCCCTTGACTAGAACACGCCTGGCATTTTTTACCATAATGCGCGTGCAGTAATCCGCAGAGCCTGACGTTAGAGCTGGGTTTGCTTTGAATGCTTGAACGATAAGATCTGCAGCAGACAGTGGCTTACTTAAAGACTGCTCTGCCATTTTTGCAAATGCACGGCTCATTTTATGAAAACTAACCATGAAGGCCGGAATAGAACACCCATCAATTCCATAATTTTTTAATTCACATTCAAATTCATTTTCTAAAATTGATTTTAATTTTTGCTGCAACGGATGATCTATTAAGTGATAGCCTTCAAACGGAAATTTCAAATGTGCACAGACCGATAAAAACCCAGAGTGCTTGCCAGAGCAATTATTGTGGATAGCTGTCGGTTTTAATTTCTTTTCGCGCATCAAGTAACCAGTTTCAGCATCTCCTGGCCAATGTGTGCCGCAGCGAAGTGCAGTGTGATCTAACCCCAATTGCTGTAACCACGTGGTCACCAGATCCGTGTGTTGACGTTCACCACCATGGGACGCCGAGGCTAACGCTAAGTGAGTCAGATCTAAGTTTAAATTTTTGAAGGCCCCCGAGTTAATTAGTAAATACGTCTGAAATGGTTTTATCGCTGAACGGGCAAAAAAATCAAAGTCATCCGTTGTGTTGAACAGAACCGCGCCATCGGCAGTTTCAACTCTGGCGTGAATTCGGTGAGTGCTTTCAATAAGTCCGCCACGGCGTATTTCAACTTTGAGCATTCAACGAGCGTATCTAGATTTAGAAAAATATGAACCTTTACTTAGGACTATTAAGTTGTTTTTTTTTAATACTACTCAGTTCGTATATCGGCAACATGTGCAAATTTTCAATGGCGTACTGATTGCAATTCCTAGTTCCGAGCAAGTGGATTTTTACTACTCGCTAGGAACTGAAAATTGTAAAAAAAAGGAGTTTTTATGAAAAGAAATATTAACAGTCTTATGATTGTGCTGGTAACGGTAGCTTCGGCTTCTGCAGTAGCCCTTGAGCGCGAACGAGGTGGTGGCTTTTTCTTAGAGCCAGCCTTAACAGTTGAATCCTCCACAACAAATGTTGCGGCTGCCGATGAAAATATCACAAACTATGGGCTTGGTCTGCGACTGGGGGGGCATTTTTCCGATATCTTTTTCTATGGTATCGATGGACGTTACTCACGCCCGAAATATGAAGCAACATCTGGGGAATCAGCAGAGGCTGATGAATACGACGTCGGCGCAACCCTGGGTGCGCAAACTCCACTTTGGGGACTGCGACTGTGGGGAACTTATTTGATCGAAGGCTCCGTAGATCCGCAAGCTGCTGCAGGAGTTGACCGACGATTTTCAGGATTAGATGGCTACCGCGTTGGAGCCGGTTTTAGAATTGCTGCTGTTGGCGTCAACTTAGAATACGAAGAAGCTCGTTACGATGACGTGACTATCAATGGTACGGTGGCGCCGGGAACTGCGGATTTGGATGGATCAGCGCGGGGCTTAATCGGCAGTATTTCATTTCCGATTTCTTTCTAATACCGAGCTAAAATAACAGCTGCTGGGCCTAACCGGGCCCCGTGTCTGCTGCACAGATTGCTGTAGCCTGCCGATTTAAATTTTGTTACCGTTTGTTATGACACACGATAATTCTAATAAAACTGCTGGTTATAAATACTTTTTAGCACTTGCTGCTCTTGGGGTCGTTTACGGCGACATCGGAACCAGTCCGTTATACGCACTGAAAGAAGCCTTTCATCCGGGCCATCATATGATGGCGCAGCCCGAAAATATTTTTGGCTTACTCTCTCTTATTTTTTGGTCTTTGATGATTGTGATTTCGTTAAAATATTTAATTTTTATTTTGCGTGCTGATAATCGCGGTGAAGGGGGCATTTTAGCGCTGACCTCGCTGATCGCGCCGCAAACAGATCGTGGAGAATCACTCACACGCTCAAAAACATTTTTAATTTTACTGGGCCTTTTTGGAACAGCACTTCTTTATGGTGATGGGATGATAACTCCGGCTATTTCAATCTTAAGTGCCGTTGAGGGCTTAAGTCTTATTACTCCGGTGTTTAACCCGTATATTATTCCGATTACAATTGCGATTTTAATTTTGCTTTTTTCTATCCAAAGTCATGGCACTGGTACCGTGGGGAAAATATTTGGTCCAGTTACTTTGACTTGGTTTATTGTGATCGGTGCACTTGGAGTTTACAACATTTTACAAACCCCAGAAATTTTAGTCGCACTGAACCCAGTTTATATTTATAAATTTTTTATTAGTAATGCGTGGTACGGTTTTGCTGTTCTTGGTTCCGTTTTTTTAGTGGTAACCGGCGGCGAAGCGCTGTTTTCTGATCTTGGACATTTTGGTCGTGCACCGATCCGGCAGGCGTGGTTTTTTGTCGTGCTACCCAGCTTGGTATTAAATTATTTTGGGCAGGGAGCCCTACTGCTGCGTAACCCTGCAGCGATTGAAAGCCCATTTTTTTTAATGGCACCCAGCTGGATGTTGTATCCCTTAGTTATCTTAGCTGCAGTGGCCACATCCATTGCATCACAAGCATTAATTACCGGCGTTTTTTCAATTACCATGCAGGCCGTGCAGCATGGATATCTTCCACGCCTGCATATTTCACATACCTCAGCAAAAGAGTATGGCCAAATTTATATAAAAAAAATGAATCTGTTACTCATGCTAGGATGTATTGCCTTAGTTCTTATTTTCAAATCTTCAAGTAACTTAGCCGCCGCTTACGGACTGGCAGTGACGACAACTATGGTTATTACAACTATTTTATTTTACATCGTAGCCAGAGAAAACTGGCGCTGGAGCCGCTTAACAGCAGGATCACTTTGCGGTTTCTTTTTAATTATTGATTTAGCTTTTTGGGGTGCAAACTTATTAAAGCTCATAGAAGGCGGATGGTTCCCATTGCTGATTGGAATCGTGGGCTTTACTGTTATGACCACCTGGAAAAAAGGACGGCAATTACTTTACAAACATGTACAACAACGAGTTGTTCCACTGGTTACCTTTTTAAAAACAATGACGGAACCAAAAGTTCACCGCATCGACGGAGTTGCTATTTATTTAAATCGAAGCCTGACAGATACTCCGCATGCGCTAAACCACACGTTCGAGCATTTTAAAACTGTGCACAAGAAACTTATTTTCTTAGTTGTTGCCACAGAAGAAGTTGCACGAATAGATGCAAGCACTCGAGTTCTTACTGAAAAAATTTCTACGGATACGTACCGCGTGACATTACGCTATGGGTACTTAGAACAGCCGCATGTGCCGCGAGATATTGAAAATTTAGATTTTGGAGACTTTGTTCTGGATACAAAAAAAGCCACATTTATTATTGGCCGTGAAAATATTTTTGCGACCAATCATCCCGGCATGGCAATCTGGCGCGAAAAAATATTTTCTATGCTTTCTAAAAATGAACTCTCAGCAGCTGATTATTTTCAGCTGCCCAAGGACCGAGTGATTGAAATCGGAATGCAAATTGCGATGTAATTGCGATAAACAGCCACGCTGAAATGCGCCTGTATGTGCCAACCTTCTCGTTAATTTCAGTATGGCA
>JAYUTU010000406.1:0-3773 GCA_043754975.1 Bdellovibrionales bacterium
AGAGCTTAGCTCTTGAAAAACATCTATCGGTTTACCAATTTTAACTAGAAGGTCTGATCCTTTTTCATTCAGTTGCTGTTTCATCAGTGTTAGTTGCTGGTGAATAAACACCACACGGGCATCATTTTTTGGCAGATGTTTTAGGATTTCATTATCAAAAATAAAAAGCGGTAGAACACGACCTTTTTCTTTGAGCGAATTAAACAGACCGGCATTGTCTTTAAGCCTTAAATCCCGCCGGAACCAAAATAATGTGAGCTTTTCATTCTGACTGTTAGTATTGTATGTCATTTAACTTATTACCTTACATGAGTTGTAAAAACAGATTATTATAATCGCATATAAATGCCAGACAACACTAAAAAGTCCTTAAAAAAAACCGCCAAAAAACCAGCGGAACTGAAGACCATAAAATCATCGCTATTCTCGCGCAGTTTTTCCGTTGCAAAAATGGGACTGGGTGCGGGCCTTAAGTACGCTGGTAATAGAATTTCAAATGCACCGTTCGATGATTTTTTGACTGGCCAAGCAGTGTCCATGACCAAAGATTTCGGCGAGCTTAAAGGTAGCTTGATGAAAGCCGGGCAAATGCTTTCGATGTACGGAGAATATTTTTTTCCGCCTCAAGCAAATCAAATTTTGAAATCCTTGCAGTCAGATTCTCCGCCCGTGGTTTGGTCACGAATACGCGAGCATTTAGAAACCTATTTGCCAGCTGATATTTTAGCAGAGTTAGAAATTGACCCAGTTTCGATTGGCAGCGCGTCCCTGGGACAAGTGCATAAAGCCAAGATCATAAAAACAAATGAAATTATTGCTTTAAAAATACAATACCCCGATGTGGATAAAGCAATCGACTCCGATTTGCGGGCTTTAAAAACGCTTTTGAAACTGTCGCGTATCTTACCCGAAGGGCTTGATCTGGACCCTATTTTTAAAGAAATAAAAACGATGCTAGAACAAGAACTTGATTATCAGATTGAAGCCACAGCCACCAAGTTATATAGCACGAAAGTCGCTGGCGATCCGCGCTTTGTAGTTCCTAAAGTTTACGATCGCTATTCGACAAAAAAAGTATTGGCCACTGAGTTTATTGAAGGCCTCAAAGCAGATCATCCGTTAGTTCAGGGTTTAAGTCAGAAACGGCGTAATCGGTTAGCCGAAAATTTTTTAGAGCTCTATTTGCAAGAGATTTTTACATGGAATATGGTGCAAACAGATCCCCACCTGGGTAATTATAAAATTCAATTAGATCCCCTAGGTGAAGACCATTTGGTGCTGCTGGATTTCGGTGCTTGCAGGCAGTTTTCACCAGAATTTATTGATGCTTACCGACGGATGATAAAGGGGTCTGTGCAGTACAATGAACCCTTGTTTTTCAATGCGTCTCGTGAGCTTGGCTTCATCATTGATTCGGACTCGCCCGAGTACATCAAAACATTTTCTACGTTTTGCTACGAAACCGTTGAACCCTTCTGGACCGTTGATGACCCCCGCAATACCGCTGGCAAAGTCAATGCCAGTGGCAATTACAACTGGAAGCAAACAGATCTACCTGGCCGAGTCGTTAAGAAAGCTATGCAATTTAAAAATTTCGATTTGCGTTCACCACCCCAAGAAATTTTATTTTTAGACCGAAAAACGGGCGGCGTTTTTATATTTCTATCTGTACTTGCTGCTGATATTAACGCACGAAAAATCATTGATCCTTTTTTAGCAACCGTCTAAAAAGAACAGGTGCCTAATTATAATATTGTTATCCTGAGCTACAATCATCCCGAACTCACCGCCAAAACTGTGCGCTCGGTCTTACATTTAAGATTTCCACCACAGCAAATCACTTTAGTTCATAATGGAAGTGAAAAAAAACACCAGCAAATTTTAGAAAATGAATTTCTAACCATCGAACACATTTCTTTAAGCACCAATAATGGATACACCAAAGGGGCAAACTTTGGCCTTCAGCATGTCTTTCATCACTGTGATCAGATTCTGTTTTTAACAAATGATACTGAGGCCCTGACTTTACCCGGCCAATTTCCTGAAAACCTGGATTTTTTCTCGGTGGCTATTTTAAAACGAAATACTCAGCAAATGGATTCTATGATTGGTGAAGTTAATTTACGTACTGGAGAATTAACTCATGTGCGATCACCTGCTGATTTGTCATTAAATGACCAAAACACAATAAAAACCTATATCCCTGGAACTGCTTTCGGAATAACAAAAAAAGCATTTACCAGTCTGGGTGGTTTCATTGAATCTTATCATACTTACTGGGAAGATGTGGATATGAGCTTACGCGCTCATGCACTTAAATTAAATGTCGGCTACAGTTTAGATTTTAAAATAAAACACAAGATCGGAAAAACTTGTCACAAGCACCGCTTTTATACTCTTTATTTGTTTCAGCGAAATAAAAGACATTTTCTTAAGAAATATTCTGATTTTCATATTACGTTTCGGTTATACTATTATGCCAGTATGCTTCGCCTAGCGACTCGGCTGCTGGTGCAACCGCAGCGCAAAGCACACTTTCATTTTTGGTGGAAAGCTCTTTGTGATTAAACCGTTTGATTTTAAAAAATATGCGCAGTTGCAATTTTATTTCTGGCTCTACACTTTGGCTGTTATTCTGTGGGGTGCTTGGGTGCGTATTTCCCATTCGGGTGACGGTTGCGGGGACCACTGGCCCTTATGCAGTGGTCGGCTTATTCCTGATTTTCAGATGCAGAAAACCTGGATCGAGTACACGCACCGGCTTATGACCGGAGCCTATGGGCTTTTTGTAATTTATTTTTTTTATAAAATAAATAAATCACCAGCTTCACTATGGACTAAAAAATTAAATGTTGCGCTGCTGCTGCTTATGATCAGCGAAGCCTTGCTGGGTGCAATTTTAGTTAAAGGAAAACTGGTCACAACCGATGATTCTATTTTACGTCTTATCGTTATGATTTTTCATCAGCTCAATAGTTTTCTATTAACGGGCTCTACGTTTTTGCTTTTCTTAGCTCTTCGTACTGAGCCTCTGGCTCAAGTATCCCCAGTGCCCCTAGTCATGGCATTTAAATCTCGAACTCCACTTGTGCTGTTTCTACTTCTTGCGATCAGCGGCGCTGTGGCTGCACTCAGTGTGACATTGTTTCCAAGTGTTTCCGTATGGAATGGAATTTTGCAGGATTTTTCCACGGACGCACATCTTTTCGTTAGGCTGCGTATTCTGCATCCGGTGCTTGCGTCTCTTATTGGCATTGGATTTATGAGCTGGTTATTTGCAAAAAATTACAACCGAGCAGCGTTCGAATTTTTAGGTGCCATGGCACTTGGGGTCATGACGATTTTGACACTGTCGCCGCTACCTTTGAAATTAGCGCATTTACTAATTGCTCATTTGCTGTGGGCCCGATTGCTTTATTTATTTGTCAGTTCGCCGGATTCGAATAACCGATAAAGAAATTGGATTTGTTCATTAATAGAATGGATCTGTATCATCTCGTACTGCAAATCATAATCTGTGACTAAGTAGGCTGCAAAAGCAGATACAACTTCGCGCGGGCCAATTAAGCTTCGTAGAAAAATTTCCTGCTGCGCTTGATTCGGGACATGTTTTTTGATCCAACGAACCAGTACCTGACTGAGTTTTACAAAATAGCGCTGACTGTCTGCATCCACATCGTGAATTTCTTCAATCAGCTGACCTTCAGCAATAATATACGGATCTACTGCTTTTAAATTTTGTAAGTCTAGAAGTGTTTTTCCAATGCAATTAA
>JAYUTU010000407.1:0-3772 GCA_043754975.1 Bdellovibrionales bacterium
ATGACGAACATGGTTCAAAAAGGAACAGGCCGTACACGTTTAGAATTTAGAATTCCTTCCCGTGGACTGATCGGCTACCGGTCTGAGTTTTTAACAGACACTCGTGGTACCGGGTTATTGAATACAAATTTTGACGGTTATGACGATTACCGCGGTGATATTAATTCACGTATTAACGGCGCCATGATTTCGGATCGTACCGGTGAAGCCAATGCATATTCAATCTGGACGAAGCAAGAGCGTGGCCGCATGTTCGTCAATGATGGAGACGTTGTTTACGAAGGTATGATTGTTGGTGAGCATGCAAAAGATAATGACCTTGTTGTAAATATCCAAGAAGCAAAAAGAATGTCGAATGTTCGTGCTTCGGGTTCAGACGAAGCAATTCGCGTCACTCCGGTTAAGCCTATGACACTCGAGATGGCGATGGAATGGATCAAAGAAACAGAACTGATCGAAGTGACTCCAAAAACAATCCGACTTCGTGTAAAAGAATTAGATCCACATAAACGTCCTAAGCAAAACAAAAAGGACTAATTAAAGGAATGAATACAGCTGTTATTGCGAAGAATCTTTTTAAAGAGTTTCAATCAGTACCAGCTGTGAATGACATTTCTTTTGAAATTGCTAAGGGTGAATGTTTCGGTATTCTAGGACCAAACGGCGCCGGTAAATCGACATTGATGAAGATGATTTACGGGCATGTTATTCCCAATCAGGGGGAACTGTTTGTTCTTGGGCTCAATGCAAAATCAGAAATGTCGCAGATCCGCTCTAAAATTGGCGTTGTTCCACAGGACGACGGATTAGATGTTGATTTCAATCCTATTGAAAACTTAAAACTCTTTGCCCGTTACCACGGGATTGCTGCAGATAGTGCTGAAGCCCGCGCCCTGCACTTTATCTCGGAGATGAAGCTAACAGATCATCGCTATAAGCATGTTGAAAACTTAAGTGGCGGAATGAAGCGCCGATTAGCATTAGCGCGTGGACTGATGAATCATCCCGAGCTTTTGGTTTTAGATGAGCCCACTACGGGTTTAGATCCGCAAGCGCGGCTGTGGATCTGGAATTATTTTGAAAATTTGAAAGCACAGAAAAAAACCATGATTTTGACGACTCACTATATGGAAGAGGCCGAAATGCTCTGTGACCGAGTCGCTATTATTGATCATGGAAAAATCCTAGAGTGTGATTCGCCAAAAAATTTGATTCAAAAACATATTGGCGCCGAAGTTGTCGAAATCAGTGTGGGTGCTGATTCCCAGTACTGGAAATCACAATTAAATTCGAAAAATATTAAATTTCAAGATTTTGAGAAAAAATTATTTGCGTTTTTTCCGACGGCCTCTGCGCGCCAGCAGTTCATTTCTCAGATGCAAAATGTTTATTACTTAACCCGAGTAGCTAATTTGAATGATGTGTTTCTCAAGTTAGCTGGATACCAGATCCGAGCTAATTCATGATTCAGGTATGGCTAAGAAATTTTTTATTTTTTCGCAAAACTTTTTTAGTTTCTATTTTTTGGACAATTTTGGAACCACTGATGTATTTATCTGCTATTGGTTTTGGTCTGGGTCGATTCGTTGAGCAAATTGAAGGTTTAACATTTATAGATTTTTATTATCCGGGGCTGTTAGCTTCCACTGCAATGATGATTTCCTATTTTGAAGGCACGTACCCAAATTATACAAAACTAACTCATCAAAAAACCTATTCAATCATGTTACTAACCCCTTTAAGCGAAAAACAAATTTTACTTGGTGAAATTTTTTGGGCTGCTAGCAAGGGATTTCTGGCAGTTTGCGGTGTTGCCGCTATTTCATTACTTTTTGGACTTTTTAAAGTTCAAATATTTTATACTCTGCCGGTTTTATTTTTAGTGTGTTTAGTTTTTTCAGCGTTTGGCATGGTCATGATTTCAATTGCAAAAAACTATGACTCATTTATTTTTTCAACATCTGGAATTATTATTCCAATGTCTTTAATCAGTGGAACCTATTTCTCTACCAGTGATTTGCCAGTCTTTTTGAAAGGTTTTGCTCACATTTTACCACTGACCCACGGAGTAAATTTAACTCGGGATATAATTTACAGAAGTCTAACTTTGCAGAGTTTAGTGAGCTTGCTTGTTTTAATTGTATACGTGGTCGTATTAAGTTTGATTTCTTACCGGCTGTTTAAGCGTAAGTTAGTTTCCTAATTTTCGAACTCTTCACTAAGCTCTTGATCTAGAGCCTCTAAATCAGCCTCGGTTAACTCTGCTGCTGTCGATACGGGAACAGCTGTGCTTTGACCGGATTTCAAAAATAAATCAATACTATCTAGGGCAGCTACGTATTCATCTGCAGTGATCCGATTGTATTTATGCATATTTTCAATAATCTGCGCGAGCCTGCGCCGTGCAAACTTTGTCAGATCTTTACGATAATAAGACTGGGCGTATTTTTCAGGGTTCGGCAATACCATAGCTAAAAATGCTGCTTCGTGAACACTTAGGGAGCTTGCGCTTTTTTTAAAATAGAACTGAGCTGCCTGTTTAATTCCAAAAACATTTTTTCCAAATTGAATCACATTGAGATACCGTTCGAGGATCTCTTTTTTCGTTAGATTTTTTTCTAGTCTATACGTAATAATGGCCTCAAGGCCTTTGCGTAAAAAATTTTTTTCTTTCCACAGAAAAACGTTTTTTGCCAGCTGCTGGGTAATCGTTGATCCACCACAGACGATTCTTTTTTTCTCACGAATTTTTTCAAAGCACCGCTGAATGCCCTCGGAATCAAAACCATTGTGTTGAAAAAATCCGGAATCTTCAGTCATCACAATTGCATTTTGTAAGTTTTTAGAAATTTGTGACAGGGGGACATACGTCTTTGAACCAGGGCACAGGTCAATGTTGTACATGCTGGCTTTAACGCAGCCCTTGATCTCTGCAGGCCCTGGTAGCCAGGCCAGAAGAGTCAGTACCAAGGTTAAAATAAGTAAAAGTGCACCAATAATCCCTTTTTTCATTAGATATAATTATTATCTTTCATCCAACGCACACTATTTTCTATTGCGATATCGGAAGCCTGCGGCTGGAAGCCTAATTCACGCTTGGCCTTGTCACAGTTGAACCAATGAAAAAGTGTTGCCGTGTAAGCATTTTCGCGGCTAATCCCTGCAGAAATGCCAATTCTATTCAGAGAATCCCCAATAATACCTAAACCGTGCAGAATAAAATTTGGAATCTGTTTATCAGGCGGGTTAACCTTTGCGAACCTAGAAATTTTAGAAAATAATTCTTTAATGTACATATTTTCAGAGGCTAAAATATAGCGCTCGCCATTTTTACCTTTTTTTACAGCCAACATGATGCCTTCGACGACATCTTCAACGGCCACAACATTAACTCCCCCCGAAGTATAAAACGGAAATTTCCCCTGGGCTACTTTGACTTGAGTTTTGCGACTGCCTTTTTTTGCATCGCCAGCACCGTATATCGTGCTCGGGTTTACACAAATGGCCTTAATTCGATTTTCTTGTACAGCTTTTAGCACAAGATCTTCTGCATTTTTTTTAGTTTCAAAATACCCTAAGTTTAAGGGTCTTAAGTTGTAAAGAAAATTTTCATCAACTGCTTGGGGAATTGCCTGGGCGCCAACAGCAACAACCGAAGATAAATGCAAAAGCTGCGGCGTTTTATGTTCTTCACAAGCGGCAATGACATTGGCAGTTCCAGCGACGTTAACTAAATCCATTTGTGGACGGTCACTTTTTCTGTAAGCCACCA
>JAYUTU010000408.1:0-18697 GCA_043754975.1 Bdellovibrionales bacterium
CGCAAAATAAAATCTCATTTGTTCTTGTTAATTAATTCTGTGTGGCAAATTGGCGTATTAAGGCTTCTTGATTAATTTATTTTTAATTCTGCTGGTGGAATAACTTTTGTCGGCTTACCGTCGTATGAAAAATCAAAAGTAAAATTCCACTGACCATCAGTGCTTTCCTTTTGATCGTAGTAAAAATTGACTGCCCAGCATTCTCCCGGTGGTTTTAACTGCGTGATAAAGGAAGTGCGCTTGAGCCGCTTCGAGCTGTCACGGTCGGCGCTAGCGTCAAAGACCACCCCAGTTAACACATTGATGTAGGGACTAACAAAACCTATGGCAAACGAAATATCATCCTGCTTAGCTTCGATCCGATTGCTTGTTAACCCGATTTTAAAATACTGCTGCTTATCGTTGAGATAACTCACGGTGGTCGTCGAGTTAGTTGCATATTGATAAGGACTGTATTTGACCTGCGAGCTAGTTTGAAAATGATCTAAGTCCATTTCCAAAGTTGCAGACATGTTTGACAGCGGCTGATCTGTTTTTTGGCCGTACTGGGCCTGAAAAAGATCATAGGCCTGTGCCAGTCGAAATAAGAAAACAGTTTTGTAGCTATTATCGATCTGCTTTTTTCTGACCACTCGGTTAAGTACCGAAACTGCGATCACATTTCGATCATAGACTCGGTCGTCAAAATCGTATTGAATGCCACGCTTGGAATTCAAATCATTATTTGAAATAATTAAATCTTTCGACGAATAGGGATCTTCGTTAACAGTTAGGTTGCCAAAAAATGGATGAGTTTCTTGCTCGATCCAGGGTACAACCGTGTACTGAATTTCCGGAATGATTTCATGTTTGTATTTGATTTGTGTTTTTTCGTAATCCTCTGCATAGAGACGGTAGAATTTAGTTCGCGAGTGCACATCGAGTTGCACGTAATGTCTTGCATTGAACCGTTTGTCACCGACTGGGAAAAAATACTGAGTTTCATTAAAACTCACAGCAGAACCAATATTGGCAAAGTCCTGTAAATTAAAAGTCTCAGTCAAAAGAGTCGTGCGTAAAGAGGCTCGTTGACCAGTGCGGATTTGATCTACAGCAGGATCAAAAATTTGATCATAAGTTGTCACACAATTTGGATCTTTTTTATTTTCACAAGCTGGATCATTTTTTGAATTAGAAACATATTTTTGGCCATTCGGACCAGCTAGAATGCTGATGTCGTCGTAGGGGTTTGATCTGACAAACTGGGTGAAGCTGGATTCCATTTTAAAATAGAGTTTTGTATCCCCAAGTTTATAGATGGAAGAATCGAATCGTATTTCAGGTGCTCGGTGAACCGAATCTCTATTTTCTGAAAGCGGGTCGGCACTGAGTAAATTGCGGTAGTACGAGCTATCGATTGTGCCCACTGAATGAGTGAACTGCTTTGAAATGTTGAATCGATTTTCTAATGCAGGATCCGTGTAGTTTTTAAATTCATCGTAAAAGTCTTTAGGGTATTGAAGATCATTAACCAAAGACGCATTCAAGCGTGCTGTTAGTGAGGGGTCAAAAGCATGTTGATTTGTGGACTTAAAAGACCAGCGATGAAT
This sequence comes from Bdellovibrionales bacterium, assembly GCA_043754975.1. Taxonomy (GTDB): domain Bacteria; phylum Bdellovibrionota; class Bdellovibrionia; order Bdellovibrionales; family Bdellovibrionaceae; genus Pseudobdellovibrio. The sequence goes on from JAYUTU010000408.1 coordinate 1,590, forward strand.
TTTTTTGTCTTTTTCATCAAGACGGTAACGGTAAAAGCGTTCATCAGATGCGAACACACTGTCTCTGAGGTAGGATGCATTGGCTGACCCGAAAGTACCCGGTGCCACGGCGTAGCGATATTCCACGAGCGGTTTAAGGCCCCCAAGTTCATAATTTTTTAATGTCAGTGTGGCATCATGTGATCTGGATGGAGCCCAGAAAAGGCTTTCTGCAACGACTAAGCCCCGCCCAGGAATGTATCCAATACTGGGTGGTAGTAAACCTGTTTGTCGATCTGATTTCAGTGGAATGGCTAGATAGGGAAGCCAAAAAATGGGAATGTGACCCACTTTAAAAAATGTACTTTTTAAGTACGCGTATCCACCCAGTTCAGCTTTAATTTGCGAGGCTTGGAAACTCCAAGTTGCCGGACAGTTCGAGCACGTTGTGTAATCTGCCTGAACCACATCAAATTCCGAATCTGAAATTTTCTCGATAACATTTCCCTGAAAGCGCACATTATTTGACTGCACGTAACCAGCAAAAATAAGGCCCTGGCCAGATTCGTAATCCAGATGCACTTCATTACCGCCAATTTGATACTGCGCCGTTTGAACTTTTACTTTTCCTTTTAACAGCGCCCGTTTTTGAACTAGGTCAATGACGACGGAATCGGCTTCAAAATATTGGTTTTGGTAGATTATTTTGACTTGGCCCTCGATAAAAATTTTTCCGTTCTCGACGTCGCGAACTAGACTATTGGCGCTGATGGTGAAACCTTGAATTTTTGCAGCTGCTAATGAGGGATCATTCAGATTTGGCAATTGAGGCTGCATAGCTTGCGCCTGCATAGTTTGTGCATCCGCAGTTTGTGCCTGCACTGGGTAGGGGGTCTGCCAAACTAAGGCAATGCCAATAAAAAAGAGCCAGTTGTAAATTTGCTTCACGATAAAAAGTGTAGCACCTGGGTCTGTAAAGTCACCAGTCGAGACCTTGGCCGCGTGTATTTTTTTTTGTTTCTGACCGATAGGGAACTACGAGGTAAATATGCAAGCACGGTACTATGAAGTTGGAGACCTAACTGTTGTTGAAATCAAAGGCCGCATCGAACCCGAGCAGAATAAGCCATTTCGCGACGTCTGTGAGAGAGAGCTAAAGAACAAGAAAGTTGTTTTTTGCCTCGAATCATTACACTTTACCGCATCGGCAAACATCACGACATTTTTCGAATCTATTAAATTTATTAATGATGCACGTGTCGTCGGTTTAAAGCCTGATTTTTACAAGCTGCTCACTTTAAAGGGTATCAATATCAAAATATTTGCCAGTTTATCTGATGCCATTAAGTCATCGGATGCATTTGTTGGCTAAGGTTTAAGTTAAGCCTTTCAAAACGAGCTAATCGCTCTGTTAAAACTTGCGAGTGATCCAAACTTTTAATCAGCTGATCACGAGTGCTTTCCAGCACTTGGTTTGCCTGATAAAGCTGATTCTCAGTGAGTTTTATTTTTTCAAGTGAAGTACCAGCAGTTTGTTCGCTATGTAAATAACGAACTTCCAATGAGTTGATACTTGCTTTTAAGTTCGAAATTTCCTTTTGATCGTCTTCATGAATGCGCTTGAATTTAATCAGTTCATTTTCAAAATAATTCTTAAATTCGCAAGCTTTCTTCAAGCGTGAAACCTCACTCGCTGAATCATTATTTAGCTGTTCTAAATGAATAATTTCTTTTGAGAAAGAATGAATCTGTTCCTCGTAAGTTGCAATAACCTGATTCTTGTCCCGCTCAAGGGCGTTAATTTTCTGCACCAATGCCGATTGTTCGAAGTCATGCTTTTGAATTGTTTCGCTGAGATGCGACTGAAGTTGTTGATTTAAAAGACGCGCTTGAGAGAGTTCATCTTTTTGCTGGCTGCATGTAGTTTTAAGTTGCTGCAGATAGGGCTTGATCACATTTTGTATTTTGAGGTGAAATTTAGTAAAGCGTTTGAGCTCGCTCATCTGAGCCGAGTTGATCTTTTCAAACGCACTATTTTTTTCCTGTAAAAATGCAATTTCAGCATGTAATGCCAAAGCCTGCTGTTCATCGTCCGATGCTTTTTCAGCTAGGAGCTGATTTTTTTCGAAAAGATTTTGCATTTCAAAAAAATACTTATTTTTTTCTTCGAGTAGTTTGTTGTTTTCTGTTTCAAATAGAAGAAGCTTGCGGTTATTCAGCTTCATTTTATTTTGTAATTCTTCAGTTTCTTTTTGTAGCTCATTCAGCACCAGAGACTGAGTCGTTAAATTTTCATATTTATTAGCTCCAAGGGTCGAGCTCGTCGTGCTTCCTGCGGGGATCATATCAAGGTGCTCAATTTCAAATTCCATAACTTCCTCCTGAAGAAACTGACCTTTATTTTGCCACAAATTAGTCCAGTCCTGTCCAGCAAGTTCACAAAACTAGACTAAGGTGAAGATTTTAGTAAATAGTTGAATGCACCGATAAAGTGCTATGGGTGAAGTCGCTGAAAGTGCCAGCTATACAAGGCGCGAAAATGATCTTGATGTGAGTGATTTAGGTAGGCCTGATACGCTACGCTACAATATTTTAACGTATGTGATTAATGAAGAGTACGAACGAGCCATAAAGACTTTCAAAGAGTTTATGAAATCAGAGTCAGATTATCCTAATTTTAAAACCAAGATCGAACGCTATTCGCTGCATGCAATTGATTTAATTTACGCGATTCGTACAAAACGGAATTTTCCAGGAATCAATGCTTTAACTCGCACGAAGCAACAAGAACTGAAAGAAAAATTTCGCGAACATTTTAAAGAACTTAAATCGATTTTGAGAAAAATTGAAAACTGCATGGAAGAATTGCGTCTTAACGACGTCAAGAGCACTCGTATCTTGGTCAATTCGCTGTGGATGGCAACTGTTACCCTTTTTATTGCGGGCCTTTTTATTGAAATAATTAGCGGATTAGGAAAAACAGCCTACATCGTTGCCAACCTAATGATTGATAATATGTTAGACTGGCTTTTCCTAAAAATTTTCTAAGATTTAATTAATAGTTGCTGCAGCGGCTTTTAAAACGTCCAAAAACTGACCGTAAGGAAGCTTCTTGTTATTCATGTAAATTGTCGGAGTTCCTTGTACCTGAGCTTTGGTGCCCTCGTCTGCAGCGCGCTTTATAAGCTCAAAGGTCTCATTAGATTCACTGCACTGAGTAAGTGCTGCAGTATCAATCTTCAAATCCGTTTCCAACTGGTTTAGATACGGTTTCAGGTCTGTTACTGTAGCTAATTCATTTTGTTTTTCAAAAATCCAGTGATGAACGTCCCATCCGCGTTTTTGAGTTTTTTCAGCACAAAGAGTCCAGGCGGCCAGGGTGCAACGGGTCCCATCGCCCTTATTGGGAATAGCCGTATTACAGATGCCATCCAAAGGAAATGGTTTATAAATAAAAGTGACTTTGGGGTTCCCTTTAAGAAAAGACTCAATTGTCAGTGAAGCTGTTTTACAATGTGAGCACTTAAAATCCGCGAACTCGACAACTGTAATTTTTGAATCAGTGCCAGGCCGGACTAAGCCATCGGTAAGACTGAAAACCTGCTCTGGTGACGATTTCCACTGCAAGAGTTTTTCCGGAATTAACCGTTGCACTTCGTCCAATCCGTAGCTTTGTTTCAACATCCCTGCAAAGGCCCAAGAGAGTAGTGGAATGCACGCTAAGAATAGGATATGGGAGCGATACGCTGTTAGATAGCGCTTTGGCTCGAGAAGATCCTTGGATTGAAACGCAGTCCAACCTAAATAAAGCTGCAAAAAAGACATGAGGTAAGTTCCGATACAAAACGGGCAGCCTACTTTAATATAGAAAAAAGAAATTGCTCCCATAATCACAGACGTCGCAGCGCTAATTAACAATAATAAACGTAAAGTGGTGACTGCAAAAATGGATCTTTCGACCCAGTCAAACTTAAGAAATAGTACAAATGAAAATAGCAGAAAGCTAAAAGTGCCTCCTAAAATAGCGACGGGAATTCCAAAAAATTCTGAAAATGAACTTGTCGCAGCAGCATCACAATTAAACGATTCGCTCACGCTGCAGAATGAATTGCCCGCCATTCCCATCTTGACGGCATAGTGATGGATCGTCAGGTAAACAAATAGACCTATTGAAACAAGTAAGCTCAGTAGCAGAAAATTAGTTTTTTTATTCATATGTTTATTTTTTTGTTTTTCAGTGTTGAAATCAACACTTGTTTTAAGAAATTGGAAAAAAATATGGATTCGACGCGTTTAGCTCAAATTAGAAGAGAGTTTTATCTCAGCACTCGAAAGCGCGTGGAGGCTATCTTAGGTAAAGAAAACTCTGCCTTGTCGGATTACCGCAGGCGTTACGAGACAGAGTTAGGACGTCTTAAATGGACAGTCGCTACCAAAAAACAGTTACTAGACCGGTTAAGCCACGCCGAGATCATCCTGGTCGGAGACTTTCATGCTCAAAAGCAGTCCTCAAGAGGTCTCTTGCGGCTGTTACGCAAAGTGAATCGCGAATTCATACTCTGCGTTGAGTGCTTAACGGCCACGGATCAGCCCTTTCTCGAGGATTTTTTGAACGGCAAACTCACCGAAAAAGAATTTCTTTCCAGGGTCCAATGGAAAAAAAAATGGTCATTCCCGTGGGAAAATTACCGCCCCTTGTTTAAGTGGGCGCAGCTGCATCGAATCAAGGTTTATGGAATTAATGCTGATTTAGAGGTTAAGTCCTTAGCGAAGCGCGATGCCTTTTCCGCAGGGCTTATACGAAAAATTTTCGCAGCTCATAAAACAAAACAGCTGATTATTCAGTATGGAGATTTGCATTTAGCCTCGGCGCATTTGCCAAACCAAATAAAAAAGCAAATTCCGCGGGTTGATCTGTGCACTGTTTATCAAAGCCCGGAAATTATTTATTTTCGCATCATGGAGGAGCAGAAAGAGCTTTCCACCGATGTTGTACATTTATCGAAAGATCAGTGGGCCCTTAACGTGCTGCCGCCGTGGGTGAAGTGGCAGGATTTTCTTCTGTATCTTGAAAGTGGTTACGATAAAAGAATTAAACGGGCAGACTGGGATTTAACAGATAGCGTGGCGAACTCAGTCGCCTTGCTGTGTGACTCCTTTGGTTTTAAAGTGGATACGTCTTCGCTTTCTGTTTACTCGTCGATGGATGACTCTTTTTTTGACCAGATTGATTCCCTGCCCGTAGCCAGACGAAAACGTATTTTAGAAAGTTGCCAAGAGGGGCATTCTTTTTACATTCCCGAATTGCAAATAGCGTATTTGTCGCGGGCTTCAGTCAATCACGTTTCAAAAGTTGCAGCTCAGTATATTTATTTCTTACAAAAAGGATTTTCCAAAACAATTGCTGATCCAAAGAAAGATTTTCTTAAGGCTATTTGGCTTGAAATGGTGACTTACCTATGCACAAAAATTGCTAATCCGAAGCGAAAGTCAGACACTCTGCAAGATATCCGCACGGCTTTACAGAAAGAACAGTTCGATGACAGAGGCAAAGAAGCTCTGATGCTGGCTTTGAATCAACGGCTCATTGAGTTGCAATTTATTTCGAGCAAAAAAATAAAAAACATGAGTGCTTTTCAAAATAAGGTGACTAACAAAAAAAGTTACGTGATTGCGTCTCAAATTCTGGGAGGCATTATGGGTGAAAAGTTTTATTCAGCTCTTGTTGAAAAACACATAAAACTTCCACTCGATAGACGTTTGATTTTCAAGGATCTTCAATCTTTGCATTTCACAGAGGCCTACTTCGAAGCACTAGAATTCATCGAGGCCTGGCCGACTTCATTTAAAAGTAAATTCGATAAACTGTAGCTGAATATCAAGAGCTTTACTTCACCGAATCTTTGAAGTCTTTGCCAGGCTTAAAGCGTGGTACGTGCGTCGATGGAATTTTATAAGTTTGACCCGTTTTTGGATTCCGACCCGTCTTGGGTTTACGAGTGGTTTTACAAAATGTACCGAAACCAACTAATTTAACTTCTTCGCCCTGCGAGACCATTTTTTGAATTACAGCCAAAGTGCTATCAAGACAATTTTCTGTCTGTGATTTTGTTAATTTTGAACGGGCAGAGATAGCTGAGATCAATTCGGCTTTATTCATAGTGGATTAGTCTAAGCTCGCATTAATTCTTTTGTCATGCTTTGGCGCAATTCATTAGGACCCTAATTAATGTCTCATTTTAAAACGATTAAACTTTAGTCACGTGCCAGCCGATCAGTCTAGTATGAAGAAGATTGATCCATTTTTCACAGTCATAATTCTCATTTTTTCCTGTTTGTCGACAGCCTACTTTGCTTTTGATTATCATCTTTCGGGAATCGCTTTTGAAAAGCAAAAAGTGCATGTCTTGGAAAATCAACTGGTTCAATTAAAGCTAAAGAATGAAGCACTTGTGTTGCAGGCCACAAACTTTTCAAATCGTCGCCAAATTGCTAGCCTTCCAGGCGGTAAGCAAATTTCATTTGACCAACTTTATCAGAGCCAACTGAGTGCGGCAAAAAAACAGCGCCGTCCTGAGCTTATAAATTTTATTACCAATAAAATTATTAATAATTCTACAGATCCGGGATTACTAGCTGAAGCGTATTTTGAAAAAGCCTATGCATCGTGCCAGCTAAATTTTAAAGAAGAAGCCTGTCTGCAGGATATCGAAACTATTGTTGGACAATTCCCCGAGTCTAAATGGGCTGGTGAATCGTTAGTGTTATTGAGCACGATCTACCTTAAACTCAAACGCTTTAAAGAAGCCGAAACAGTATTCACACTGGTGAAGACGGAGTTTTCAAAAGACAAAGACATTTTACAAAAAATAAGTCAGCTCGAGAAAAGCGCTCTTTGATATGAAAGTGATGGCGTGCCCATTTCTGATGGCTTCACTGATATTTTCTCTAATGGCTTCGCTAATAGGTTCTCGGGGTTATGCCGATGTATTACAGGTTCCCGAGATGTGTTTTGAAAAGAAAATGGCGCCGTGTCTGACCCAGGTTCAAGGCCGAAGTTCGTCACTTAAAATCAAGAGCACGACATTCACTGTTACTAGCAATTCAATTCTTCAATGGAATAATTTTGATGATTTGGCAGTGGATATCTTAAAAGGATCTTTTATTGTTACTGATAATACAACGCCCTTTAAACTTAACGAAATTTTTATCTCGAAGCCAAATCAAATGATTCGGCGGCAGGATAATTTAATTTTAGGACTCGATTTAAAAACTTTTATTTTGTCGACGTATAAAGTGTCTGAAGTGCGGTCAAATACTGTGCTTTTGAAGACTGAGTTTTTAGAAAAGATGCAGCTATTGAAATATGCCTCTGGTTTTTTTGAGCGCCGAAAATCCTATGTTCAATTTTTAAAATCCATTGAAGGTCTGTGGAAAGCTGAGTTCGTGAGCCAAACTAAAACTCAAACTAAAGTCCTGGAGCGGGCTGTTGCTTCCTTGGGTGAGTCCCTGCAGCTTGAGGGCATAGAAAAACAACGTCAAGATGATGAATTAAAAAAAGTCCGAGAACAGTTTTTTTATAGGACATTTTACCGTTAAAACTATACTCTTTAGGGTATATGTTATTTCACCGACGCGCAAAAATCGTAGCTACTATAGGACCTGCTTCAAAAGACCCAGATAATCTTAAGAAAGCTATTCATGCTGGCATGAATGTCGCTCGTCTGAATTTCAGCCACGGCACCCACGCTGAACATTTAGCTGTTATCACAGCGCTTAGAAAAATATCAGTGGAGCTAAAAGCCCCGGTAACAATCCTGCAGGATTTGCAAGGTCCTAAGGTGCGCGTTGGACTTTTCGAAAAAGGTTCGATTGTTTTAGTGCCAGCCCAGATAGTCACTGTCACTATCGACGACGTCCTGGGAAAAGAAGGTTTAATTCCAAGTGATTTCAAAGAGCTTTGCCTTGCCTGCAAAAAAGGGAATCGAATTTTAATTGATGATGGTTTGATTGAGCTTGAAGTTTTAAATGTAGGTGTGAGGTCGTTGGAAGCTAAAGTTATTTATGGTGGAATTTTAAAAAATCGTAAAGGAATGAACCTTCCTGGAATTAATTTACCCGTTGAGGCACTGACAGTAAAAGATAAAGAGGACCTTGAGTTTGGTTTAGCCAATGGTGTGGACTACGTAGCGCTTAGTTTTGTTCGGCATGCCAAAGATATTCGGCAGTTGCGTGAAATAATTGAAAAGCATAATTCTCCAGCTAAAATAGTTGCAAAAATTGAAATGCTGGAAGCCCTTGAGAATTTAGAAGAAATTATACGCTTAAGTGATGTTGTCATGGTAGCTCGTGGAGATCTAGCAGTTGAGATCGGGCAGAGCCGGCTTCCGCGCGAGCAAAAAAGAATTATAAAGCTTTCGAATCAACTGGGAAAACCAGTTATCACTGCAACTCAGATGCTGGATTCGATGGTTGAAAATCCGCGGCCCACACGAGCTGAAATCACCGATGTTGCCAATGCCATATTGGACGGTACCGATGCCGTCATGCTGTCTGCTGAATCCGCAAGTGGTAAATATCCATTTAAAGCTATTCGCACGATGCATGAAATTATTTTAGAAGTCGAAAAAAATGAAGAGAATTATTATAAAATTTCTTTGGATAACGAACTATTAAGCACTCCGGCAGCAATTGCCGCAAGCTCCGTACTGTCAGCACTAAAACTAAATGCATCAGCAATTGTTTGCTTAACAACGACAGGCAAAACGGCACAGATTATTGCGAGTTATCGTCCGAAGGCACAAATTGTGGCGATGACCAAAGATCTAAATGTTCTAAACCGTTTAGAAATTATTTGGGGTTTGCAGACTCTGCACTTAAGACCCTATGACAGCTTAAAAGAAATTTTAAATCAGGTCGAAAAATTATTAATTGAAAATGGAATTGCTAAAACGGGTGAGCGTATCATTTTAACATTGGGTCAGCCTATTGCTGACCATGGTAAAACCAATGCAATTCATGTGCATGTTATCGGTGGCGAAGATTTTCAAAAAGTGAGTAATGAAAAATTACCCCTGCGGTTTGCGCAGGAAACTAGTATCGATTAAATAAATTAGCGACAGGGCTTCCACGCGAGTCTTAAATTTTGCCTAAATGCCGCATCTGTAGAATCAACAACCAAGCGCAATGCGGGTTTGGTTAGCTCTGTCAGAGCGTTACGAACTCCAATCACAGATTTAATTTTGATGGAAACGTCTTGGTTCTGGTTTGAGCAGCTTAAATTTGACAGTGCAGCACTACTTTTATTGCGCACAGTTGTTACAAAATTTTCATTCTTGGATCCGCGTATTATGTTCTGATCGAAACCGATTCCTCGACCGCCACCGATCTCTGCAGAAATAAGCTGATAAGCAAATGCCATTTTGTTGGGTAACTGCACATACCCACGATAATCAATGGATTCGAATGTGAAATTCCAACCGGCAGGTACGTTCACGATAACGTTTACAGTACATTTTTTTTCTGCTGATTTAGCACCTGGGTTTGCCGTGCCTTTTCCAATTTCAACAGCGAATCGGTCGTAGAGCACGCTTAAATAATTAAGATCATTGGTAATGAGTGCATTTGCTGAACCCGCTTCGCAGCCGGATCCATCAATTTCTACCCGTTGCACCGATGCAAACGGTGGCGTTTGTGCATGAGAACTCAAGGCACTGAGATGAAGTACTGCAAGTAGCAAAATAAATACGTTTGATTTTGTAGGCATAAGTTCCCCCGAACTAGAAAATACAGCAATGAAGAGGCCAAAAAAATCAGGGCCAAAAAGTTCCGAAAAGTTCTGTAGAGCAATACAAAGTATTAAACGATCATTCGAAAGCACTCAGGATGAATACTCATTGCGCCCTCTGTAGCTTTTACAACCTGCTCGGCTGTCATGTCGGGAGCGTACTCCAAAAGAACAAAACCATTTGGAGTGATTTCAATGACACCAAAGTCAGAGACAATTTTTTTGATACAGCGAACTCCAGTCAGCGGCAGAGTGCATTTTGTTCGCAGTTTTGACTGACCTTCTTTATCTGTATGTTGCATGGCTACGATAACATTTTTTGCTCCGGCAACTAAGTCCATCGCGCCACCCATGCCTTTGACCATTTTTCCAGGCACCATCCAGTTGGCGATGCTGCCATGCTGATCGACTTCCATGGCGCCCAAAACAGTTAAATTAATATGGCCTCCACGAATCATTGCAAAGCTATCTGCAGAGCTAAAAAAACTAGATCCTTGAATTGCAGTGATGGTTTGCTTACCCGCATTAATTAAATCAGCGTCCTCGGAACCTGCCACCGGAAATGGACCCATTCCAAGCAAGCCATTTTCACTTTGTAACATAACGCTTTTTGTTTTTGGAATGTAGTTGGCAACAAGGGTGGGTATACCAATTCCTAGATTTACAGTAAATCCATCTTCAACTTCTGCAGCAATTCGTTGCGCAATTTGTTCGCGTGTTAGCGGCATAATTTTGATTCCTAAGTGTTGGGGTTCACAGCGCTTACAGTTCGCTGCTCAATTCGTTTTTGATAATTTTTGCCTTGAAATATACGCTGCACGTAAACTCCCGGTGTGTGAACTTGATCTGGATCTAAGGAACCCACGTCGACCAGTTCTTCAACTTCAGCAATTGTCACTTTTCCGGCGGTTGCAATCATGGGATTAAAATTACGCGCTGTCTTTCGATAAATCAGATTACCGAAGGTATCGCCTTTCCAGGCCTTTACGAACGCAAAGTCTCCAGTGATCGCTGTTTCAAGGACGTAGTCGCGGCCTTCAAATTTGCGAATTTCTTTATTCTCGGCGATTTTTGTGCCGACACCGGTAGGAGTATAAAATCCGGGAATACCAGCGCCACCGGCACGTAAGCGCTCGGCCAAAGTTCCTTGTGGACAAAATTCAAGTTCAAGGTCGCCAGACATGTATTGTTTTTCAAAAGTAGCGTTTTCGCCAACGTAAGACGACATCATTTTCTTAATTTGCCGTGTCTGCAGAAGCAGGCCTAAGCCAAAATCATCGACTCCCGCATTATTAGAAACACAGGTAATATTTTTTACGCCAGAATCTCTGAGAGCCTCAATGCAGTTTTCTGGAATTCCACACAAACCAAAACCCCCCACTAAATAAGTCATATTGTCTTTAACATCTGACAGTGCTGCCTTGGCGTTTGCAAAAACTTTTGACGACATCGTTACTCCTGATTAGTAATTGATTCTAGTTCTGATATTTTTCCACAATCAATGAGACAGCTTCGCCGCCACCAATACAAAGTGTTGCCAGACCACGTCGCAGGTTATGAGTTTGTAGCGCATGCACTAAAGTTGTCAGGATGCGGGCACCACTGGCTCCGATCGGATGTCCGAGCGCTATGGCGCCGCCATGCACGTTCGTGCGCTCTGCAGGAATTTCTAATGACTTTTGTGCAGCCATAGTGACGTTAGCAAAAGCTTCATTGATTTCAAATAAATCAATATCTGCAATTTTAAGCGAAGCCATTTCCAGAGATTTTCTGATAGCGCCAACAGGCGCAGTGGTAAAAAATTTTGGATCTTGTGCAAACGTTGCATAGGTAACTACTGTTGCTAGCGGTTTTAGCCCGCGTTTTTTTGCTTCCGACTCACTCATTAATAAAATGGCTGCGGCCCCATCATTTAATTTCGAAGCATTCGCCGCAGTAATAGTTCCATCTTTTTCAAAAACGGGTTTTAGCCCTGGCATTTTATCAAACATAGCTTTTCCGGGTTCTTCATCGGTATCCACGATGACAGATCCTTTTTTGCCCTCGATCGTGACGGCAGTGATTTCATTTTTAAATTGACCACTCGCAATTGCTTTTTGCGCCTTCTTGTAGGAGTCGATAGCGAACTGGTCCTGGGCCTCGCGGGTGAAGGAATATTCCTTCGAGCAGAGCTCTGCTGCATTTCCCATATGAAAATTATTGTAGGGGTCCCACAGGCCATCTTTGATCATGGAATCGACTAAATTAACTGAACCCATGCGATAGCCCGTGCGAGAATTTTCCAGCAGATGCGGAGCCTGCGACATATTTTCTTGTCCGCCGGCGATGGCAACGCGTGTGTGTCCAAGACGAATGGAATCACTTGCGAGCATGACGGCTTTTAGACCAGATCCGCAGACTTTGTTAATCGTTAAACACGGAGTAGAATTAGAAAGCCCAGCGCCCAGGGCTGCCTGCCTAGCAGGTGCTTGGCCGACTCCCGCCGTAAGAACTTCACCGAAAATAAGTTCATCAATTTCAGTCGCGCTGACATTTGTTTTTTGTAAAACAGCTTTGATAGCAAGGGACCCTAAGCGGGGAGCTGCCAAAGCGGCGAGTGAACCTTGAAAACTGCCAACTGGTGTGCGAGCGGCTGCGACTAAAACTACTTTTTCCATAGACTCTCCGTTATTTTTTTTGGGTTGAAACAGGCTCGAACAGTAACACATAAATATTTATTTTAAATAGCTATTGACAGTTTGCTTTGAATCCAACAAGGGTAATTCATATGGCAAAATCAAAACAAGTGACAAAAGTAAAAAGTGCTAAAAAAGATAACAAGAAACCAGCAAAAAAGCCTGAAGCTAAGGCTAAAAAAGTTGTCAGTGCTCAAAAAGTAAAGCCTGCAGCTAAAAAAGTAGACTTAAAACCCTTAAAGGATGCAAAAAAAGCAGTCATCGCTAAGAGCAAAAAAACGATTGAGGTAAAGGCTGTTATTCCAAATAACGCAAAAGCTAATACTCCGAGTGTGCCAAAGCCAGCTGCGAAGGCCGCAAAAGTTGATGCAAAATTAAAAGCCAAAGGAAAAAAAGTCGAAAAAAAGGAAGACGATTTCGAAGATGATATCGTTAGCGATGAGTTTGGTGAAAGTGAAATTGCGGAATACGAAGAAGATTTAAAAGCCGTTGAAGAAGAAGATATTGATATCAACGACCTCGAAATCGAAGAGAGTGAGACCGAGGAAAAAGACGAAGAAATTTATCTGACAGATTCCGAAGGACGCAGACTCTGCAAAGTACGTGACTGTGATCAAATTTCTAATGTCGACGGGTACTGCCGTTATCACTATTTACTTCTGTGGAAAAAAATCCAAACTCGTAAGCATATTTTAATTGACGGAAAACTGGAAAAATATGTCGAAGATTTAATGGCCAGATACCCAGATAAATTTGTTGAAGTGATTAAGAAAGATTTAAAAACTGAAAAAGATTTCTTATCCGTTATTCAAGAGCTTGAAATCGATGAATCTGCATTGAACGAATCGGAATCAGACGAAGAAGTTCAGTCCTTCACCGATGAGATCCGTGGAATTGGCGACGCGCCGGGAATGGACGATGACGGGGACTTTTAGGTCCCATTCAGTGCAAGTCGTCTTTTTTCTTTTTTGATTTAAACATTTGAGGCGTTGGCGGGGCAAGGTCCGCCAACGCGGCGTCAGCATCTTCGTCCGGATCTTCGTTGATTAAGCTTGGATCCTGAAGCCCTAAAAGTTTGTTCGCTTCTTTTTCAAGATCTGGATTCTCAGTAGTAAACTGAACCCAAATTTTTTGTTTTTCGAACGGGATTTCACGCCAAACATACGGAAGCTCATGGGTTTCTTCAGTTTCAAAAAATTCAATCATCAGGCTTGCAATCGCATCCACAGCAAGGTGGATTTGCGGGATCGTGTTTTGTAATAAAGACGAGTGATCGAGGGAAACTTCAAAATTATGAAAGCGAAGTTCGCCTTTACGGTGCACGCCAACGCGCAGCAGTATTTCTGAGACATAGATTCGCCCCTCAACCCGTATAGTTTTTTCAGTTAAAAACGCTCGAAAATTGTCTTCGAATACTGTTTTAATTTGTTTAGCGAACTCTGGAGGCAAGTTACTCCACTTTTTAGATTCTTTTTTACGCGGATTCATTCTTAATCCCTTGGAAAATGACCATATGTTGACTGAAATTCAAGTTGTTTCTATAACTCGAAAGCGGCTCAGTTAACAATGAAATAACAGCAAGCTAATTTGGTCCAAGTTGGCCTGCCAGGAATATTAAAAAATTATGAATAATGAACTGCTATCAAGCCTTGAAATTCCGAATATTCCCAGCAACCCAACCACGCCTGCGCCTCAGGTCAATCAAGATATTGGATTAGGTCGCGGAGTCTACGTTTCTACCTACGGCTGTCAGATGAATGTGAACGACACCGAACGGATGTATAGCTTACTGGAAATGGCAAACTTTTCGGTTGTGGCCACTCCACAAGAAGCCTCTGTGATCATCATCAATGCGTGCTCGATTCGGGAAAAACCAGTTCATAAAGTTTACTCGGAAGTTGGCTCCTACCGAAAGTTAAAGGAAAAAAATCCCAATCTAAAAATTGGTGTGGGCGGTTGTGTCGGGCAGCAAGAAAAAGAAAATTTAATTAAAACGCAGCCCATGATCGATTTTGTTTTTGGTACGGACACGATCGACCTGCTACCGCATATTATAGCCGACGTGTATTTAAAAAATGAGCGGGTTATTAACGCGCGTGTCGAGCACCGTGCCCCATATCACATCGAAACTTTGGTTAGAAATCCAGGTGTTTCAACATTTGTTAATATCACAAAAGGCTGTGATAATTTTTGCTCCTTTTGCATTGTTCCATTTACCCGGGGCCGCGAAAAATCGAGACCCATGTCCCACATTCTGATGGACGTCAGAAATTTGGTTAAGCGCGGTGCTAAAGAAGTCACGCTTTTGGGACAAAACGTGAACTCTTACAAATCAGAGGGCGAAGCTGATTTTGCTGATTTACTAGAGAAAGTAGCAAAAGAAACTGATATCGAGCGCGTGCGCTACACAACATCTCATCCGAAAGATTTCAATGAAAAGTTAATGCACGTCATGGCGAATAACCAAAGTAAAATTTGTGAATACGTGCACTTACCCTTTCAAAGCGGAAGCAGTCGTATTTTAGAACTGATGAACCGCGGGTACACCCGTGAAGAGTACATCAGTAAAATTCAAAAAATGAAAACCCTGATTCCTAATTTGGTGCTGTCGTCAGACATCATTGTCGGTTTTCCTGGAGAAACAGAAGACGAGTTTCAGCAGACCATTTCTCTGGTCGAGGAATTGCAATTTGAAACTATTTATGCCTATATGTATTCGTCTCGTCCGTTGACAAAAGCTGCAAAAATGGATGGCCACTTGCCGGAAGCAATAAAGAATGAACGTTTAAATCGATTATTTGATGCTCACGAGAAAATGGCTTTTGCAGTGGTTAAAAAATATGAGGGTCAGGTTTTACAGGTTCTCGTTGAAAAGAAAAACGAACAGGGAAAACTGTACGGACGGAGCACACAAAATAAATCAGTGCATTTTCTAGGCTCTGAAAGCCTTGTCGGTCAGACTGTACCAGTTAAAATCACACAAGCGTTTCCGAACAATATGCGCGGGGAGCTGGTTCAATGATAAAGCCCGATTATTTATTTACTAAACCGCAAGATGAGCGAGTTGATTTTGACGACAAAGATTTAATTTTGTTAAAACCCTACGGACTGTCGCTAGCTAATGATGCCGCTCGGCCGTTTCTCATACTGAAAGACGAAACTGGCGAATTTGTTTTGCCAGTCGCAATTAATCAGCTTGAGGCCGGAGCGACTTTGACACAATCTTCGCACTCTGCGGTACCATTATCAGTTCATACGTTTTCTGAACGACTTCTTGCCAGTTTAGATATCTGTATTGAGCGCTGCGTTTTCGTTGAAATTAAGGGAGTGCATCAGTTTGTTCGGGTTTATTTATCAAAGCATCCGATTTATCAGAGCATGAAATTTAAAGCCGATGAAGTCATGAGTCTATGTATTCACTTAAAAATTCCTTTGTATGCGACTAAGTCCTATATAGAAAAATCAAAACTCATGAGCGCCGAGATTGTTGGAATCGCAAAAGGTCTGAGCGAAAACCCTGCAACCCTACAGCGTCATCACGCGTATCTGATGTGATATGTCGTTACTGACGGCTCGTGGTAAATCACCGACTTTAGATGCTGATGTTTTTGTTGCCGAGGGCGCTAAAATTATTGGGGACGTTCGCATCGGTGCAAAGACTTCAATTTGGTTCAACACAACCCTTCGCGGGGACGTTATGCCTATCCTGATTGGCCGCGAATCAAATATTCAGGACGGATCCGTGCTTCATGGAACCTTTGGAAAATATTCCTGTCGAGTCGGCGACCGCGTAACGATCGGTCACTCTGTCATTTTGCATGGTTGCAAAATAGGCAATAGCTGTTTAATTGGAATGGGATCTATTTTAATGGATGACGTCGAGATCGGTGATCAATCTATTGTCGGTGCTGGCAGTCTTATCACTGAGGGTAAGAAATTTCCACCCCAGTCGCTGATTATGGGCCGCCCGGCAAAATGGGTGCGTCCGCTGAGTGCAGATGAAATCAAATTTTTGGAGCAGTCAGCCGATAATTACCTTCTGTACCAATCTTGGTACAAATAGAGCTAGAATTAGGAATCAGCAGAAACTGTTCAGTTAAAATGTTATGGGCGTTATCAAAAAGGGGATACTTTGGAGTCAAATGCAAACTTTGAACTGGCTTTAACTTTTGATGATATTTTACTTGTGCCTCAGTACTCTGAAATTGTGCCGACAGAAATTATTCCAAAAACATTTTTTGCTAGAAATCTTTTTTTAAATAATCCGCTGATATCCGCTGCGATGGACACGGTTACCGAAAACAAAATCGCACGCGTTATGGCTCAAAATGGTGGACTAGGTATTGTTCATAAGAATTTTTCAATTACGAATCAGGCCTTTGAAGTTGAAAAAGTTAAAAAATATGAAAGTGGAATGATTCAGGATCCCATTACTTTATCACCGGATCACTACGTGAGCGAAGCGATTCAGATTATGAGCAAGTATTCCATCAGCGGAGTACCCATCACTATGCAAGGAAAACTTGTTGGCATTCTGACAAACCGGGACCTACGATTCGAAACAAATATTAATCAGCCCATAAAAAATTTAATGACCAAAGAAAATTTAGTAACGACTCATGAAGGCACTACTTTGGATCAAGCAAAAAAGATTTTGCAACAGCACC
>JAYUTU010000409.1:0-3759 GCA_043754975.1 Bdellovibrionales bacterium
TTTCTCAATGCGGATCTAATTCCCGTAATTCCAGAACAAGGAAGTGTTGGAGCATCAGGAGATTTAGCTCCGCTTTCGCATTTGGCATTAGCTCTGATCGGCGAGGGCGAAATCTGGACTGCTGACGACAGAATAATTTCTGCAGAGCAGATACTAAAAGAAAAAAATATAAAACCTTTAGAGCTTAAAGCGAAAGAAGGATTATCCCTTATCAACGGCTGCCAGGTTATGAACGCAGTCGGTTTGCTTGCTTTGCATCAAGCTCGCGATTTGATGTGGATTGCAGATCTTGCGGGTGCAATGTCGCTCGAGGGCCTTCGCGGTTCGAGGAAGCCGTTTGATCCATTAATCGCAGCGGCCAGGCCGCATGCTGGTGAAGCCCCAACGGCAAGAAATCTTTTAAAATTACTGGGCGCTGAATCTGAGATTTCAAAAAGTCATGCAGTGAATGATCCCCGCGTGCAAGACGCCTATTCTTTACGATGTATGCCGGCAGTTCATGGTTCTGTAAAAATGACTTTGAATTATGTGCAAAAAATTCTGGAAACAGAAGCAAATTCATCGACGGATAATCCCTTAGTTTTTGTAGATGATAACAAAGTTTTATCCTGTGGAAATTTTCACGGAATGCCAGTAGCCCATGCTTTAGATTTTGCGGCGATCGCAGTGTCTTCGCTAGCGAGTATTTCGCAGGAACGCATTTCTAAATTGATATCAACTCAGATGAGTGAGCTTCCGCCGTTTTTAGCCCCTGATGGGGGTTTGAACTCGGGGCACATGATCGTGCAAGTGGCTGCCGCTAGCTTAGTCAGTGAGAATAAAGTTTTATCTCACCCAGCCAGTGTGGACTCAATACCAACTTCCGCAGAAAAAGAAGACCATGTTTCCATGGGCTCGATAGCAGCCCGAAAATTTAAAGCGATTGTTGATAATGCACAGAACGTTATTGCCATGGAGATTTTGTCTGCATGTCAGGCGTTAGATTTAATTTCTCCATTAAAGCCAAGTGCCGGGGTCAAAATAGCTTTTGATTTCGTTCGAAAAGATGTTCCCTTTGCCAAAGTGGATCGTATTTTTTCAAAGGACGTGGTTAAAATTAGCAACATGATCACGACAAGAAAACTAATTTCTGAAATCACTGCAAAACTAGGAGACTTAGAATGTTAAGCCAATCTCGCGTTGTCCGCGCACCAACAGGCACAAAATTAAATTGCAAAGGCTGGTTACAAGAAGCGGCTTACCGCATGATTCAAAATAATTTAGATCCAAGTGTTGCTGAAAATCCTAAGGACTTAGTGGTTTACGGTGGCATTGGAAAAGCAGCGCGCAACTGGGAATGCTTTGATAAAATTTTAGATGCTTTAAAAAATTTAGAAAATGATGAAACCTTATTGGTGCAATCTGGGAAGCCCATCGGAATTCTGAAAACTCATGAAGATGCTCCGCGCGTATTGATTGCTAATTCCAATTTAGTCCCGAAGTGGGCAACGTGGGATCACTTTCATGAACTCGACCGAAAAGGTTTAATGATGTACGGCCAAATGACTGCCGGATCGTGGATTTACATTGGAACACAAGGAATTGTTCAAGGGACTTATGAAACATTCGTTGAGGCTGGTCGCCAGCATTTTAATGGTGATTTATCAGGGCGAATTATTTTAACGGCTGGTCTCGGTGGAATGGGTGGGGCACAACCACTGGCTGGAGTTTTTGCAGGTGCGGTGGTCTTGGCAGTAGAAATTGATCCTGCAAGTATTCAAAAACGATTAGATACCAAATATGTTGACGAAGCTGTTACCGATATCGATGAGGCAATAGCCTTAGCGCGAAAATACGCAGCTAATAAGGAAGCTAAATCCATTGCGTTACAGGGTAACATGGCAACAGTAATTCATCAGATGTTAGCCAAAAATTTTATTCCAGATATTTTGACTGATCAAACTTCGGCTCATGATCCCCTTGTGGGATATATTCCCGAAGATCATTCTGTAGAAACAGCTGAAAAATTTCGAAAAGATAATCAAAAAATGTATTTAGAGGCCGCCTATAAAGCGATGGCAAAGCACGTTCAAGGAATGCTTGCGATGAAAAAACGCGGAGCCATTACTTTTGATTACGGAAATAATTTGCGAGCTCGTGCCCAGGAAGCTGGCGTGAAGGAGGCCTTTGATTACCCAGGTTTTGTGCCAGCCTATATCAGACCACTTTTTTGCAAAGGCAGTGGCCCATTTCGCTGGGTAGCCCTTTCGGGTGATCCCAATGATATTAAAGTGACGGATCAAGCAATCAGGGAATTATTTCCACACAAAAAAGATTTATTACGTTGGCTAGATATGGCCGAAAAACGCATTCAGTTTCAAGGTTTGCCAGCGCGTATTTGTTGGTTGGAATATGGTGAACGGGCACAAGCAGGATTATTATTTAATAAATTAGTTGCAGAAGGAAAAGTGAAAGCTCCGATTGTGATTGGACGCGATCATTTAGATTGTGGCTCGGTTGCAAGCCCCAACCGTGAAACAGAGGCCATGAAAGATGGCAGTGATGCTGTTAGCGATTGGCCTTTGTTAAGTGCGATGGCCCTTGTTGCAAGTGGATCAACATGGGTGTCACTGCATCATGGTGGCGGAGTCGGTATGGGTTACTCACAACATTCCGGTCAAGTCATTGTAGCTGACGGCACGCCAGCTGCAGCAAAACGGATTGAACGTGCATTAACAACAGATCCAGCTATGGGAGTCTTTCGTCACTTAGATGCAGGGTACGATCTTGCACACGAGACAGCCGAAAGTCGGGGCGTAAAAAGTTGTTGGCTCTAAGCAGTTCGTAATTAGCTTTTCACTTGCTCCGTTATCTGCAGAGAATTTCGATGAAAAATCTGATCAAAGTCGAGTTGGTTTTGTAAAGAAAAAAACCGATAGTGAACTGTCGATTAAGGAGTTTTCGTGAGCATAAAGTTTTCGAATTGGCTGAAGCATCCCTCTTATTTTTTATTTTGGATTTTCATAGGGATATTTGCTTGGAGTTTTTCATTTTCATCATCTGATGAATCGTCTCGTGAAAAAACTATTCACTTGTCATCGTACAGCAGCAGTCCCAGCGAGGACATAGAATTTGAACGCCAGATGCAAGAACTGGAATCTGTGACTTCAACATTTGATCCAGAAAAAGGTTTTGTGAAAACACCTGAAGAAATTGAAGAAACAGAAAAGCTTTTTGACGGAACTTTAGATTTAGATCCGTCTGAGCTTGAGAAATTTTATGCTGAAAAAGAGTTTTCATATTCAGATGTCTCAGCAGATGATTTGGCATATCTTGTGAAATACGAAGACGTGAAGAGCTGCGCAGAACCAAGAAAATATTTAGAAAAAGCACTTCAAGCGCCAAAAATTTCCGAGTGGACTAATGAAAGACGTACTGAATCTGCATCTCTTCCGCGAAATTGCATTGCATTTGCTTTGAATAGTTTTCCTGAAGTGACGACGAAAAAAGCTGCACTTTCAGTTAAAGCACAAGGTTCAGTGGCTTTTGCAAAATGCGCAAGTCCAAATGGAGCTCCGACACTTCGGGGTGGAAAACGAATTAAAAATCCAACACCCTGTGTGTCCTCTAACTTTGTAAATGTCACATACAATGCGTATGTCGATGTGATGGAATGTTTAAGATTGGATCCTAAAGAAATGCTACCGAAGATTTATAACGAATCTGGATTTTTTATGAATGCTTTAGGTGGCGGAATGGACGGGGGAATTGGCCAGTTAA
>JAYUTU010000410.1:0-8500 GCA_043754975.1 Bdellovibrionales bacterium
AAGGAGACCTCATGAAATTATTTATCGCTACTTTAGCACTAACTGTTGCTGCAAACGCTTACGAAACTAAGCCAGCACCTACTACTGCTACGACAACTCCAACAACGACTACAACAACAACTACAACTGCAACAACTATGGATATGAAAAAAGAAGAAGGCCAAGACATGAAAAAAATGGCTAAAAAAGCAAAGAAAATGAAAAAAGGCGAAAAAGCTGCTGCAACTACTGAAATGACTCCAGCTCCAACTGAAGTTAAAACTGAAACTAAGTAATTCTAGTTTTTTAAATTTCTGTAAAAAGGGTAACTTCGGTTACCCTTTTTTTATTTAAAAGGCTCCGAATAAAAGAAAACACAGGACAGCGACAGTGGTCGGCAAAAGCGCTGCTAAAAAAAGTTTACCGCTGTTTAATGCTTGCCCCGGAAATTTGGAACTCAGCAATGTAAAACCAATCGGATTTGGTGCATTTGCCAAAATTGTTAATCCACCTCCTGCAAGGGCTCCAGAAACTAAAGCCCACTGTGCAGCTTTTGATAAATCGGGAACTTGTGAACCTAAAAAAGTTAAAGCTGCATTGTCAGTGACTGCCGTTAACGCTACTGCACCAAAAAACAGTGTGAACTGGTTTAAACCAACAATCAGCGGTTCTACCCACCATCTTTGAAACGAACCCAGAACAATCAATCCCAGTAAAAATAAAGCCACCAAGGCAGCTTCTTTCCATCGTAATTTTCCCTGGAATTTGCGTGTTAATTTGTAAAAAATAAAATAGAGCAGAACGAGTACCATTATGACCAGTGGATAATGTAAGTACCCAACAGCCAGACCAACAAAAAAAATGTGACAAGCTATAATCCACGGTGGACAGGACTCGGTTTCTAATTCCAGTGGTCGTAACAGCAGAATTGTTTTTTTGAAATAGACTGAAAAAAAGACCGCATTAGCGACCACTGTGAATAATGCCGCTAATCCTAAGTTCCTAAAGACAGAAAAAAAATCCCACTGCCAAAGCCTAGCCACCATAAGTATCGGCGGAGCTGCAAAGTGAGTCAGTGCTCCGCCCACCGAGATATTCACAAAAACAACAGCCAGTAACGAATACAGAAAACGACTGGAGTGTTCGGCGCCACTCAGCATGCGTAAAAGCAGCAGGCTGATAATCGTCATAGCCGCAGGCTCAGTCACAATTGACCCTAATAACGGCCCCAGCACGAGCAAAATAAAAACCTGGCACTGAATGCTAGCTAGAGACAAAACTTTAGAAATTTTTTCTGACAACTTAAAAATTATGGCCTGAGAAAATCTTAAAATGGGCTTGGCAGATCCCATGACGACAACACAGAAAATAAAAAATGGTTCTGAGATATTAATTTCAGAAATAAAACTTAATACCAAAGCACGACTTTGAAAAACATAACCAATGAATAAAAATAAAATAGCCCAGACGGCAAAGACCAGTTCAACTTCACACAGTCCATGCAGGATGTGATCGCGGAAACTTGGTTTTGCATTTAGCTTTATAGCTTTACTAAAAACAGGAATTAAAAACGTGTGCACCAATGCCAACACTAAAAAAAGTGTTGCTAAGTGCTGTAATTGCAACGTGGAATCTAGCACACTAAAATTCCTCTTGGTTTCGGTATTTCCAGGCAAAAGCAGTTAGAGTTGTAAATGTAAACGCTAGCGACGCTGCTAATCCGTACCCGTAGCCTTCGCCCGGGTATGAGGAATAATTCAGACCGAAATAGACCACCAGGGCTTTCCCAACAAATGTCGGCATCAGAAATGTTTTTATAAAAATTTTTAAAGCTGATTTTGTTTCTTTAGTTGGTGACACCATGGATCCATTCAGAGAAATAATCAACCAACGTATAAATTCCTAAGCTACGGCATGGCCCATCGCCCCGGCTGGTAATCCCTGCAACAAGCAATTGATTGTTTTTTTTAATAAAGCCCGGCCCGCCCGAATCACCTACGCAGGATCCAGAGGCTGTTTCGATAGTTTGAAATTCAGAAACTCCGTGGATTCGCTCCATGGGGACCTCAGTTACTTTCAAGATATCCTCATAGCGACCAAACTCATTGGCTCCGTACCCTGCCAAGTGAATTTTAGTCCCTGCAACTAAATCTGCCTTAGCAGCAACTGGTACAGCAGAAAAACCAAATGGCAAATCACCACTAAACTCTGCCACCAGAATGTCAAAATCATCGACTGAACTTAATGAGCCACATTCCGTTGTGCTGCAATAATCTGGGTGTGGTGTCACAGCGGTGATCGTGCGATTTTCAAAATGAGCAGCGTCCACTCCAAAGTAAACTTTCCCACCCAACAGGCCCACTTGGCAATGTGCTGCTGTTAAAATATGGTGCGGACCTATGATAACTCCAGAACAAAAAATTTCTCGATCACCAACTGCAACAGTGTGAGCCGCGTAACTTTCACCAGCAGCAACAGGACGACCGTTTACTATCAGAGGATTCATTTGAATTTCTGCCGTAGCACGCATGGAAAAAAGTGTGATCGTAACAATTAAAATGCCTGGTGCTAGTTTTAAAATTTTCATATTTCCCCCATAAAAAACGCTAGCACGCAGTCTTTATAGGTAAAAGGAAATAATAAGGCTGATTTTGTATAAATCTGAAAAATGATTTAATTATTGGGCACTTTAGCGGCTAATAGAACTTTTATTTTGATTTGCCAATCACTTCAACTTTAAAAACTGTGGTAGCAATGTCTTCGCGGTGAAATTTTACTTTTTCTATTCCTTTGATGATCATAGTTTTTCGGTCGACCTCTAACCTTAAACTTGAAAAGTCATAGCGATTTAAATCACATTCAATTGTCGTGCAATCCAATTGATATTTTATCAGCCTAACTGCTTTCAGCCGAACGCTAGCACCATTTGCACCCACTGCAGGAAGATTTATCAAATACTCTTCAAAATTGTTAGGCACGGTATTAGTTTGATCTGAATTGACGATTGTGTAATTAAAAATGCTATCTGGAAATTCAATTTTGACTAAATCTGTTACCCCAGCAGTTGTTTTAGGTCGCCCTATGAAAACGGCCTGCTTATTGCCATTTGCGGCAGCCATAAAAGCAGAGCTATCCACTAGCAAAAGCGTGCTATCACTGAGGTACCCGGGTCCGTTTATGGTCAAATAGTTTTTATGATTTAGGCCCTGATATATCAAAGGCGTTGGTAAATCCATGGATGTCGGAGTCACCCCTAATTCGAAAAAGGTAATCGCATCAGTGAAAAGGGATTTTCCATTTTTTTCATCATAGATCAAAAAATAAAGTGCTGTCCGGCCATTACGTTGCAGAGTCACTGTGCGGCTTGGGCTTGTCTGCGATTTATAAAATGGGCTTGATTTATCTGAATCAAAGTCATAAAAGTTCCGTCTGTTATCATCTGAAATTGAAATCGTATTCATGGACGGAGCAGAGATTCGAAAGTCTTTTAGCAAATAACGTTCACCGAGCTTTTCATCAATTTTAGATTCCATATTAGCAGCAGCTTTGTTGATTGCTTTCATCGAACTGGTTAGCAATTGCGTGGCAAAAAGACCTACAAGCACTGTTAAACCCAAGGCTATTAAAACCTCGATGATCGTGAATCCTGCAGCCCGACGACAACGACTTAAGAAAACAAAGTGGCTCATTTGCTCACCACGAATTCGTACTGTCGTGGAAGATCCCAGCTCTCATTGGTAAAAATAATAGTCACTAAATAGAGATCTCCCAATGCTTTATTTATTGGAGTAATCACATACCCGTAACGGCCCGGACAATCTGGACATTCAGTCGCGGGAGCATCAATTTTAATTGACCACGCCATTTTTAAATCAGCTTCACGCAGTAACGATGTGGGATCTTCAACATACTGAATGATTTGCTCTGTCGGGCGTTGACGAATATTTTCAATAATTTCAGTTATGCGGCTGTCCGATACGGCCGACAGTTCATTCGCTTTCGTTACTTTTGTCAGCTGACTGAAACCACCCATGGTGCCAGCTACAACAACCATCAGCAAGGCCGATCCCATCAGGACCTCTAGCATACTGAAACCTGCTGTGTTTTTGCAAAATGATTTAATTTCCATAAACTCTCTCAAGCTGAATTAAATTAAAATTTCGAATCCGCTTCATGCACTTTGTTGTTGTGTCTGTTGGAGTCAGGCGACCGCAATCGGGATCTATCGAAGTCCAACGTGGCGGATTTTTTCCCTGTAATAAAAAATCTGAACTGCAACGGATTCGATCCGACAGAACCGTTAAACCTGGATCTGGATGCCAAAATGGCTTCGGTAGTAATCCGCAGCTGGAGTTATCTAACCGCTTTAAAATACTTTTTGCTTTTAATAATCGAACGGCTGCCTGATTATGCATGTTCGCCCAGCGAATACCTGCCTTAAGCGCATTATCATGAATAGTTAAATCTCGGCTGACAATAAACGTTCCGACAATATCCAGAGGTCGTTTTCTGTCTTCGATGACAAGCTGCTGGCAAACATAAAATCCGGCAACAAAATCAGTCGTAGCTTTGATAACGCAAACTCGTCGCGTGGCACCGACATCAAAAACTACAGAATTCGAAGAAAAAATTTGATCAAAGTACGTCGTTTTTGGATCGGGAGAAGCAAAGTGCCAAGAATCTTCCGATGCTTTGGTAAAACTGGTTGACCAGCCGGCCGGTTGGAACGCATCTAAATTGATACCGCCCCCAGCGTTCGTTCCTCCGTAACAACTTTCTGCTATGGATTCATAATCCACAGATTCATCTGCACCAGCAATAGTAATTTGTCTTATTAAATCTTTTGCAAATAAAGTGTTGAATATTTTAATTTGTCCAGCTCCGTCTTTACCAAACCGGTGGTACACGACATTGAATTCTGGATTTACAGTTGGATCCCGAACCGAACGACCGTTTGAGGCACTGTAATCCATACCTTCTAGGCGAAGAAAATCTGGAATTTTTGTTATGTACGGGCCCGTTCGAAAATCTGCTTTCTTCTCAACAAATTTTTCTGGATTTATTATTTCTACAGTAATTTCACGAAATACACTTTGCGGCTTAGAAAATCCCAGCGTCGGTTTAACCATGGTGAATTTTAACGCCGCTGAATTCGTGCGGAAATCTTTCTTTTGTAGCCAGTCATCTTTTAATCGAGTCACTTCTGCTAATAAAGCCGCCAGTGGTGTAAAAAGTCTAACGCGTTCGTCTTCCCAAACTATCCAATCGGGATTGGGCTTGATTTCTACCGTCGGCGCTGGAGCTGGCGCAGTTGTAGTCGTAGTTGTTGTTGGCGCAGTTGTGGTCGTGGTAGTTGTTGGCTCAGTTGTAGTCGTGGTAGTTGTTGGCTCAGTTGTAGTCGTAGTAGTTGTTGGAGCGGTAGTGGGGCCAGTCTTTCGGCTGGTACTGGTTGGACTAATTGGAACTTCGATAGTTTTTTCGGGCTCCTTTTTAAGATGATCATTGTACGCGGTAAACTTAGGCGCGTACTCGCGCTCTTTCAATAGATAGGTACTCTCTGCGCTATTAATTTCACTTTCAGTGTACGGAGAGAAGAAAATTTCAGTCGGAACTGTGCCGCCGTCTAAGGTTTCCATAATTGGTGCACGAATTCTTTCGCCGTACCAATTGATATCAATCCAAAATACCTGGCGTTGTTCAGAAAGACTAAAATTCGCTTTGCTATAGAAAATTCTTCCATATGCCGAAGTTGCGCTTGGCAAACTTCTTAGTTTTTGTGGCACAAAAATGTTGAATAATTTTGGCGCTGGCGGAGAAAACGAGTAGCGATTTGTAAATTTTAAATCGGTAAATCCATCCAGCTTTCTGGCAGTTAAAAATGAATCTTCCGTTAGGCTCAGATCGGAACTAGCTCTAATAATTAAAATACATTGTTGGATGATGTCGTTATTCAGCTGCATGGATGGAATAATCCCAGCCAATGTATCAAGACCTGCATCGCGTTTTGAATCCGAATCAAAACCTTTAATGAAACCACCAAACATTTTTAAATCAGACCAGTATTTTTTAAGACCTAACGACTGTCCTGTCGAAAATGGGCTGCCATTATTATCAAGCACTTGGCCATTGCCTAAAACGACGGGCTCGTTAAATCGAACCGGAGTGTACCCTTCTTTATTCAGTAAAATATTTCCATTGACGTAAACTGACGAATCAAAAGTAAGCCCCTGGTATGGGTCCGTGCCTTGAACCTGCGGAATATGAAAATGACCAGCGTTGCTGGGCGGCAACCGTGATGTTCCCAGGTGAACATTTCCTGCGACTACCAAGGCGAACGAATTAATTTCACGCGGATTGGTCACAAACCGTGAGGTCTCACGGTAATACTCTGCCCCGTCCTGCATGAGTGCTCTCGAATCATCTAAAAACTCGACACCGACTTGAATAAATACTTCATCGCCCGCAACGGGTAAGGTTTGGTCATCAATTCGGCTCATTTGAATTTTGACAAATTTTACTGGTGTACCACGCAGGCTTAATAAAATTTTAGCTAGCGGATGTTGTGGCGCTACCTTAGAAATTTCAGTAATGAATTCAATTTTTTTTAAATGTAAGTCACCAGCTCCCAACGGAGGCAGCGGCGATGGAATTTGTAACGACAACGTTCGCAAATTTGCTTCGTAAGATGCGGGCATCAACAGCCGAAATGTGCTGCGTTCGTGCGTGAAACTACCAGCACATTTTTCAGGAACATCTGGCAACATATTGGGATCAAAGCACCACCCCTTACGGATTCCATACTTGATGTAATCCGTTACCGAACGCAAAGCCAAATTTGCACCAATATTTTTTCGAAGTGCGATACTCATTTTTCGCTCAGTGACGATTTTGGTCGAAAGAAAATACATCCCCGCCAGAACCGCAGCAAGGATCATCATCGAACTTATTGTAACATTGCCGCGCTTACTTTTGAGAGACTGGCTTAAGCCAAACATCGATAACCTCTCCCTGATTTTGTGATCCGCTGGCGGCAGATTTTTGTATATCAATAAAACTTTTCTCTCTAAATTCCGCGTTAGCTCCAACTGCTTCAATTTGTGACGAGTACTTTAGATCGATCGACTTCACTTTTTTGTGTAAAAGAATTGTATCTTGGGCTCTATACATTCCCCGCCCAGTGCGGTCTTTCCACAAAACTAATTTTTTAAAAACTGGATCCTTCGCATCAATTTTGCCATCTCGGTTTTGATCATGTTGCGCTAATTTTAAAAATCCGTTACTAAAATCTTTTTCTTCACCAAACAGCTGATTTTTTGAAATCACTTTATTTTTTTGTGGCAAGGCAACAAAGTAACCCGGATGATTTTTCTCAGGCCAATGGGTTTTCAGCCCAGTTCCCATATCGAAATCAGTGATGTTATTAAAGTGTGGCCGTTTCTCATCGAAGAAAATCATTAAGGGCGAATAATATCCACCGCAAAACATAGCCTCACCGGGAAAGCTGGCTTCGATATCTAGGGTCTTCCCATCAGTCGATTTACTAACAGCTAAAGTGCCAGACAGCGGACCGTCTTTTCCCAAATATGTTTTATCCGCTATTTGCGCTGCGTACTCGACTTCATCATGCACATGGTTCTGCCGCAACTCCGCATATCTTTTGTACTCCTGGTATTCTTGGCTTGTTGGAGCTCCAGAGGTGGCTCTTACAATTTGGTTGAAGCTTAAGTTGGAAATGTTAAACGCTGTTTCTGTTTGTGAAATAGTCGCAGTCACTGGATCCAGTGTGGCCTTGTCACCGTTCACCATTTTAAGTATCACCATATTTCCAGCGGCGGCCAGCCGAGCATTTGGTCCCAAACCAGTTGAAGTGCTCATGTCCAAATTGCCAGGTGCTTTACCAGAAAGACCGCCCCCAACTACAACGCGTGATGGGAATTGCACACTAAACGCAGTCGGTATGGCATTATTGATCGAGATCATGCCCGACATTTCAATTGTAGCATCTGGCGAAATTGGATTCGCTACGCCACGCAAATTGGTGGCGTAACACGAGGCACGAAAGCGCACACTGAGATCCTTTGATGTTGATCGTTGGGCGACACCAATCCGGCCCGAGTTATTTAAGTAGGCCAGCGGGTTATTCATTCCACTGTTGCTATTCACAGTCAGAACAGAGTCAGCAAGAGCTGCTGCAGCGCCGAATAAAATTACAAATGACAAAGAAATAAGACGACCCAAACGAGCGCTCGCCAAATAATGTGATTGCATATATCCCCCAAGAACCTTCTCTCATAAGGATAGGTCAAGCGACTCGAGAAGCAAGAAAAAGTACAAGTAATTATTAAACCCCACCTCAATTGCGTGGGCCTCTCAGGTTGATACGTTAAAAGAAAAAGCAAACAGCAACTGGTGAAAGCTACGCACAAATACTCGAAACAACAATTCTGAGTCTATCAATGGCTTATAGTTTTGTGTGGACTAAAGATAAAATTGATCTGTCCGAACTGGCAAGTAAAAGATG
>JAYUTU010000411.1:0-3743 GCA_043754975.1 Bdellovibrionales bacterium
GATGACCACACAGCACCTTTTCGTAGCACTGAAAATTGATCACTTAATGAAGTGACTGTGATCACAGATACTTTGCCGAGAGACTGCCGGTACAGCCGCTTTTCCCTGTACGTCATTAAGTTTTGCTCTGCTTTCGTATGCCATAGTGGTGATGCTACTAAAACTCTGTTCTGAGCATCAATGCGCAAAAAGGAATTGCCTTCGAAATTTTTTTGCGAACCCAGGACCACTTTCTGAGACTCGCCAGAGTTATTCTTAAAATTAAAAATGGCATAGGGAGCTTCCAAACCAAATTCTGTCAGCTTCAGCTGCTCTGGGCTTGCAGCTTGTTTTGCGACAGTAATGGATTTTTCAGAACTAAGAATCTCAATTAAACTTTCAATTTGGTCGTTGTCTGCAGCATCCTGTAAAGGCTCTAAAATAGTCCAACCGTCTTGCGTTTTTTGCATTACATACTTGAGTGGATTACTGGCTGGATTTTTCTGAATTTCAATAAAATTAATCTGATCTTTTTCAAATCGAACAATGCGGGCTTCCAGATCATTTTTAATAGCTTCGTCCACTTGCTTTTTATATTCAAAAACAAAAACACCGAAACCCAATAAAAGTGTAGCCGTTGCAAAAAGTGCGGTCTTTTTTATTTTCATTAGGCATGCCTTCGGCGAATCCAAAGAGTCGTGCTTAGAATCATAAATACGAGTGGCAGTGGAAAAAATAGGCCCAGAATGACAAACTTTAAGAATTGATTCATTTCTGGAGGACTTACTAAAAACTGGGTTGCCTTGGGCTCCTTTGGGGAAACCGAAATTAAATCGGTCTCTTTGACCAACGAAGCTACTGAATTTAATGCCAAATCACGATTCAAATTTTGATACAGCAAAAGATTACTCATAAAATCAACATCGGAAAAAGCAATAACGGAAAATTCTTTGGTCGATTTGCCGATCGTGCCACGGATCTCCACTGCTAGATTAAAAGACTGTGGATCACCGAAATAATCTTTGCTGTCTAATTCTTTCAGTGCCACCGAGTTTTCGGGTGTTTTTACAAGGATTTCTGCCTGCATGTTTGCCGGCAACGAAGTCAATTTTATCGCATTCGGCTGACTAAAGACTGTCATCTGATTAGGGGCAAAAATTTTTGTTGCTGAGTGTGCTGGCGAATAATTGACTGCAACTGTTGGCGACTGAGCATTAACTACTTGGCCCATCGGCGTACTGTACACGTTAAAAACGAAAAATGTTTCCAGATTAAAGCCTAATTCCGCAGTGAAATTCTTAAGCCCTTCAGGGATTACTTTTTCAAAAGCGAAATAAATTCCACCACCTCTTTCAAGATAGCTGGTCAGTAACTTAGTTTCTGCGGCCTGAAAATTTTGTTTCGGCCCCAGAATTAAAAGGGCATCGGCATCTGCAGGTATTTCTGATACGGTGACTAAAGATAGTTTTTTGACGGTATACGAATTTTTTTCTAACAGCTGCTTAAACCCAAAAAGACTGCCCTCGTCTTTTTCTTGATCTGTTCCCCGCTCGGCGTGACCTTCAACGAAATAGACTGTTTTCTTGTTTGTGCGAGTTACTTTGATGATGGCATTCGTGAGATCTTGCTCGCTGGTACTTTCAATTCTGTTCTTGCTGGATTTGTATTCAACAAAGGCCTCTCCACTGCCACGAGATGCTCCGAAATCTTGCGCGAGCTTTGCCTGTTCATTCATTTCAATAAATTCGAACTTTACCTGCGCTGAAAGATCTTGATATTTTTTAGCGAGCTCACGAAATAGTTTTTTATTGTCTTCGACTTGATCGGCACCATTTTTATAAAAAAAACGGATCTGCAAATCAGAATCTAAATTTTTGACCAGCTGAATGGATTGTTCTGATAATGTATTTATTTGATTTCCCGACAAATCAAATACTTTGGAGTATTTTGCACCCAAATAATTAATAATACCCAGAAAAACAATAACAAGCAGGATGAGCGCTCCCATGTTCAGGCCATGCTTTGTTGATTTCATAGTGAAAAACTCGAACAGTTTATGGCGGTCATTAAAAATCCAGAGCCCCAAACCAAAAATACCGGGTATGAGTAGCCCCCACATGAACGGCATCCAAACTTTGGTAGCAAAAAAAAGACCTGCCAAAGCTAAGAAACAAAATAGACTAGCACCAAAGGCCAAGCGACTTAGACCGCTCATATTAATCTCTCCATCTGGCAGATTCGATAACCCGCTCGGCTAAGAAACAAAATATAAATATCAGGCTGGCAAAAAAGATGAACCCATTGGTTCGAAAAGTTCCCTCAATCAGCGATGCTAAATGCGTGTTTAAAGAAATGTGCTCGAATATTTTTTTTACAATTCCGCCGTCAAAAGTGTCACTGAGGGCACCAAGAAACCAGATAGCTAAATTCAAAGCTACTGAAACAACAAATGCAATAAGACTGTTGTCCGTTAGGCTAGAAGCAAATAAGTTCATTGCCGCATACACTGCTGCGACCAGAAATATACCCAAGGCAGCGATGAGCGTCGGCGCTAAAGGAAAAGCCACAATACGCCTGGTGATTGCAGGGTAGATAAGCGCGATGGCAAGAAGCGCAGTTAAAGTCGTAAGCAAAGCCAAAAATTTTCCAAGTACAATGTCTGAGGATCTTACGGGGCAAGTGAGCAACAAATCAAAAGTGCGCATTTTTTTTTCTTCAGCTAATAACCGCATTGAAAAAGCGGGAACTAAAAAAATTAAGAGCAAGTTAACCAACGAAAGGTGAGGCAAAAAAACAGCATAATGAATATTTTGCAGCTGGCTGCTGGTTCCCATCTGCATCATCGGATTGACAGCTAAATAACTAAATTTATCTAAGCTCAATGAAAACATCACGCTGAGCAAGGTCGTCATCAAAAAAGCGACAAAGTAAAATAGTGGGCTCACAAAAAAACCACTCAGCTCTTTTTTATAAATAACAAAAGTGCTTCTCATTTTAGCTTTCCTGTCCATAGGTTAATTTTAAGAATACGTCTTCCAAATTAGCTCTGCTAGGGAGCAGCTCCATCAGACCCGCACCAGAACGCATCACTTCCTGAGCGATATTTTCGATCAGCTCCTCTTTTTCCAACAGCTGAATTTTGAAATGTAAATCCGTGATCCTTTCAACGGCTACAACGCCTTCTAACTTTTGCAAAATCGGTTGCAACTGGCGCACAAGACGCGTTTTTACATGAACAAAAAGAGCTCCTTGATTCAATTTCTCTAACTGTTCAATCCTGTCCTGGGCGACGATTTTTCCTTGGTGGATAATAATCACTTTGTTACAGGTGGCTTGTACTTCTGGTAAAATGTGTGTCGACAGTATAATCGTGTGCTCGCCCTGCAATTCTTTAATCAGATCACGAATCTCGGCGACTTGTTTTGGATCTAAACCAACTGTGGGCTCATCTAATATCAAGACCTCTGGGTCTGATACTAGAGCTTGTGCTATTCCGACTCGCTGTTTGAAACCTTTGGATAAGTTCTGAATCAGTCTTGATTTTACAGATTGCAATTGGGTCTTAGAAAGGGCGCGCTCGACCAAAGAATTTATCTTTTTAGCGTCGACTTGTTTCAACTGAGCGACATAGCGTAAATAATCGATCACTTTCATATCGGTATACAACGGCGGTGTTTCGGGTAAGTAGCCGATGCGTTTTTTAACTTCAAGTGGGTTTTCAAAAACATCATAACCACTGACACGCGCAACACCAGAACTGGGGG
>JAYUTU010000412.1:0-18596 GCA_043754975.1 Bdellovibrionales bacterium
TATTCAGAATACAAAATTCAGAACACCGAATTCTGATCGGTATACTGTATTCGGAATTCTGAAGTTGAAAAATAATTTGGCGTTCCCAGCGAGATTCGAACTCGCGTATCCTCCGTGAAAGGGAGGTGTCCTAGGCCTCTAGACGATGGGAACACTTGAAGAGAAAAAAACGATTCAAAGTGGTGGCTCGCGATGGATTCGAACCATCGACCCTTTCATTAAAAGTGAAATGCTCTACCAGCTGAGCTAGCGAACCATTTGAATCGAATCGACAATTTCTATTAAGATAGAGAACCAGTCAAACGCTTTTTTCGCAGTGCTCAATCTTTAAACACGGGCTTAATCCACAAAGTTTGCTCGCGGTCGGGACCGACTGAAACAACATCGATCGGGCATCCTGAATGTTTCGCAACGAAGTGAATAAAATCAGTCGCTTTCATTGGTAAATCTTTAATATTTTTTATTTGCGTGAGGTCTTCAGTCCACCCGGGAAGGTATTCGATCACGGGTTCAACTTTGCTGACTAAATCTGTAGCTGTTGGAAAATCATGAATGATTTCACCGTTTAATTTGTAAGCTGTACACACGCCGATTCTTTCGTGTCCCGATAACACATCAATTTTCATCATCGCTAAGCTGCTTATGCCATTCAGACGAATTGCGTGTTTCAGTGCGACTAAATCAAGCCATCCGCAGCGGCGCGCTCGTCCTGTTGTTGAGCCAAACTCGTGCCCCTCTTTTTGAATTTTTGCGCCGATTTCATCCGTCAACTCAGTCGGGAACGGGCCGCTGCCAACGCGTGTGCAGTAGGCTTTAAATACGCCAACAATTTTTTGCAAGTAATGAGGCCCAATTCCTACGCTGGTGGCTGCAGAGCCTGATAGCGTCGATGAGCTTGTCACAAACGGGTAGGTGCCGTGTTGAATATCTAACAGCGTCCCTTGCGCGCCCTCGAACAGGACTCGGCGTCCGTTTTTTAATTTGTTTGAAACAATAAGTCCCACATCGGTGGCGCGGTAATGTTTCAGCTCCTCGATGACGGTTTGAATTTGTTCGAAAATTTCTTTAGCACTTATTTCTGGAGCGTCGTACATCTTGGTTAATAAAACATTTTTCTCTTTTAATACAAATTCGAGCTTAGCTAATAAGTTTTGTGTATCAAATAAATCACTCATCACTAAAGCACGGCGCGAGGCGCGGTCTTCGTAGGCGGGGCCAATGCCCTTGCCGGTTGTGCCAATTTTTCCCTCTTGCAAACTTTTTTCACGCGCCTGATCTAAGGCCTTATGGTACGGAAGCAGCACTGTGGCGCTGTCAGAAATTAGCAGCTGAGAATTAGAAATTGGAAACCCAGTGTCTTTTAGTTTTTTAATTTCTCCGACCAGGCCAAAAATATCAATCACTACACCCGAAGCGATAATACACATTTTATCTGGATGCAAAATTCCTGACGGGATTAAATGCAACACAGTTTTTTTTCCGTTAACAACAAGCGTATGCCCTGCATTCGAGCCACCCTGAAAGCGCACAATCAAATCTGAATTGGTCGCAAACACATCGACTAATTTACCTTTACCCTCATCGCCCCACTGAGCTCCGATAATGACCACTGCAGACATACTTAGTTTCCTTCCTGAAACGAGAGTGATCCCCACTGATTTACCAGCGGCAGAGCATTCTCAATTTGTTTTTTCATAAAAAAGTTTTCAATTTGTAAGGCACCTTGCAGGGACGCTTTGTAAAAAGCCTCTTCTGTAAATGCTCCTAAATGGGGAGTTAAAATGACATTGCTACATTTTAATAATTTTGAATTTCGGTCCAGGGGTTCTTTATCAAAGACATCTAAACCAGCGGCTTTAATTTTTTTATTCAATAAGGCCTCGGCTAAATCATCTTCGTGCACCACGGATCCACGCGATGTATTTATGATGACAGCGGTTGGCGTCAGCATTTCAATTTGTATGCGGTTCAACATGTGTTTTGTTTCTTTTGTTTTCGGCACATGAAAGCTTACAATATCAGCCTGTTTTAAAAGTTCATCATAACTGCAGCGCTGCGCCTGTGTTGTTGCAAATTGAGCATCGTCACAGTACGGATCAAATGCCAGCACTTGCATACCGAAAGCTTTTGCAATGCGAGCCACGCGGCTGCCAATGCGGCCAAGCCCTACGACGCCTAATACGTTTCCAAATAATTCGGTGCCGACATAGGGTTCGCGGGTCCACGTTTTTGTTTTTAACTGCTGATGCGCTTGTGGTACGTGGCGAACGCATGCAAGCAACAGCGCCCACGTCATTTCGGCAGCTGCAACTTGATTTGCTTCAGGAGTAAACATGACACAGATATCTTTGTTTTTAGTAGCTTCTAAATCGATATGGTCAAATCCACTAGTACACGTAACAATAACTTCTAAATTTTTTGCAGCTGCTAAAAAATGAGAATCAATTTTTTGCTTCGAGCGAATTATAATTCCATGTGCATCCGAAATGTGTGTTGCAAGCAATTCAGAAGTTTGGGCTAACACAACGTCAAATGCTGAATTTTTTTTTAGCTGAATGTGGGCTTCGGTAGCGAAACGATCACAAATAAGAATCTTCTTTTGGCTCATAGGGAATTTTCCTTCAGCCATTTTTCACTTGTAGCTTGCAGTGCTGTCGGATCAATCGAAATTTCGAAATCATTTAAAGCGTGCGCCAGGCGAGTCATTGATTGCACCAGATCCAAATCGCTGATGAAGCCCATGTGACCCAAGCGGATAATTTTTCCTTTGGCTTGATCTTGGCCGCCCATAACAGTGACTGCGTATTTTTCTTCGAGACTTGAGCGAAATTTAACGCCGTCTTTAATTTTTTCTGGCAAACTTAAAGCTGTCACAGAATCCGATGGGTTTGCCGAAAATAACGTAAACCCCATGGACTGCGCAATGTGCCGAGTAAATTTCGCTCGGCGGTTAATAATCGCAAAATGTTTTTCCAGCCCTAACGTTTGTATTTCTGTTAAAATAAAATCCAAACTTTTTATTAGCGGCACGTTCGAAGAAAATAGGGTTTCGCCATTTAAATTCGCTTTGCGTTCTTTACGCAAATCAAAATAGTAGCGGGCACACTGTGCTTTTTCTACAAGGCTCCATGCTTTTTTTGAGTAACTGACGAAACTTAGACCTGTGGGTAACATAATACCTTTTTGGCTGCCAGCAATAAGGCCATCTATTTGCCACGCATCCATCGGTAGCGGAAACGCACCAACGGCAGTGATACCGTCGACTAAAAATAACGCCGGAGTTTTTGCAATAATTTCTCCGAGTGCACGAATGTCATGGACTGTTCCGGTACTGGTTTCGCAGGCTTGTGACATAACAATTTTTGTTTGGGGATTGGCTTGTAGATAGACAGCAACGTCAGCAGGTTTAACGGATTGCCCCCACGGGATATTTAGGCGGTGAACACGCGCACCAAAAGCTTCAGCCATATCAGCCCAGCGCTCGCCAAATTTTCCAGAGACAATCGCTAAAATAGAATCGCCGGGGCTCAATACATTGACCAAGCAAGATTCCATGGCGCCGCTGCCAGTTGCGGTATGTATAAAAACAGGCTGATCTGTTTGAAATAAAAATTTTAATTTTTGAAATGCATGTGCAAGGACGCTATCGAACGCAGGAGTTCGGTGATGAATCATCGGTTGGGCCAAAATCTTCTGCACTTCGGGATGCAGCTGAACCGGGCCTGGGGCTAAAAGAATAGGGTTTGACATACGTCTTTCCTTGCGCGTTTATTAAAGCAGATGAAATCCCTTTTTGTAGTAATTATTTTAACAATAACGACAGCAGTCATATCATCTTGCGCTTACAAACTGAGCACGAATTTGGAAACGCTGCCAGGCTCGGTTCGTCGCATACAAATTCCACTTTTTAAAAACACAACCATCGAGCCCGGTGTCGAAGTTTTTTTTACCAATGCACTGAAAACTGAGGCCTTAAGATCGCGCATAGCTACGATAGAAAACGACAGTGCCGATGCTGAAGCCATACTTCAGGGGACAATTGCATCGATTGAAATTTTAGCCGGAGATTCCGTCATTGAACCATCAGCGAATCCGTACTTAGCAAACGGAACTGTTTTGGCAACTCAGTACGCAGTTGCTGTGTCTATCAATTTAGAGTTAAAAAAAAGCGGCACGAATGCATTGCTATGGAGCGGAAACTTTAAGCAATCAAAAAACTTCACAGCTGCACAAATTACGCTGCCGGTTATTAACACCAGCAACAGTCTTTACAACCACTCGGCGAAGCGGCAGACTTTGGACGCAATCTCAAAAGAGATCATGCAGGCTGCGTTTGACCGGATGCTCGAAAATTTTTAGAACGATCGTAAATTATTAAATGGATGTAGATGGCTCTTATAGATCAGCAAAAGCTTTATAAAGATTTGGAATCGAAAAAATTTCAGCCAATTTATTTTCTTTTTGGTGACGAACCTTATTTATTAAATCAGTGTGTGGATCGATTCAAATACGCAGTTCTTGATGAAAACACCTTTGATTTTAATTACTCACTTTTTTACGCCAGTGATGCCGATATCGTCACTGTTAAAGACACTGTTGAAACGCTGCCGGTTTTTAGCTCGCACCGTTTGATAATATTAAAAAATTCTCATGAATTGAAAGACAGCGAGCTCATTCAGTTAGAGCCTATTTTGGAAAATCCAGTGGATTCATCGGTCTTTGTTATTTTTGCAGAAAAAATTGATAAGCGAAAAAAAGCGATCAAAATTTTATTAGAAAAAGCAGTCTGTGTTGAATTTAAAAAGCCCTATGACAACCAAGTGCCGCAGTGGATTTCTCATTTAGCACAGAACTTGGGGCTCAAGATTACCACGGATGCGATTCACCGCTTGCACCGCCTTGTTGGAAATAATTTATCTGAACTTGATAATCAGCTACAAAAAATTCAGCAGTTTTTAGGAACTAAGACCGCGATCGAATTAGCCGATGTGAACGCAGTAGTATCTTACAGTCGTGAGGAAAATATTTTCGATTTTACCAAAGCCATCGGCCAAAAAGACCGGGTCAAAGCACTGGAACAATTAGTTTCGTT
This sequence comes from Bdellovibrionales bacterium, assembly GCA_043754975.1. GTDB lineage: Bacteria > Bdellovibrionota > Bdellovibrionia > Bdellovibrionales > Bdellovibrionaceae > Pseudobdellovibrio. Next base: position 5,093 of record JAYUTU010000412.1, read on the forward strand.
ATTAGATCAGGGTCAAAATGAAGTCGGTATTGTGCACTTACTATCGCGGCATGTGCGCATGCTGCTGACAGTGCGTGCCGGGATGGATCAGGGGCTGGGTGGTGCCAAATTAGCCAGCCTGGCGCAAGTGCCGTCCTATTTTATTGAAAGTTACTGTGACCAGGCCCGCTTGTGGCCAGTGCGAAAACTAGAAGACGCCCTTGTTGTGCTGCATGAGACAGATAAGGCATTAAAATCATCGCCTGTGTCATCGCATATTTGGCTAGAGAACATGGTGCTTAAGTCGTGTTCGTTGTGAAATGAACGGCTAGCAAAGGGCTTGCAAAGTTTGATTTTTCGTCTACCAGTTCAACAGTTTTCGGAAAATTAAATTTATCTTTTTTTGTTATTCTCATTTTAAGACAGCGAATTTTTGAGCTAAATACCGATAAGAAAGTATGTCGAGTGCTTTAGATCTTCCAATACGACGAAAATTTCCGCGAAAGCTATTTCGCAAGAACTTAACGTTCCTGTGCCGCGGACAAGCTAGCGTTGTTCAAGGTGTAGAGATTGGCGAAGGTGGTATTTCATTTAAGTCTGATTTTGTCCTAGACGAAAACCAGCGCATCATTGTTAATTTTTTTATTGCTGATGGGGATTTCTTTTCAGTGCGTACGACTCTGAAGAACAAGCAAACTACATCTGGCCACTTTATCTACGGGGTCAGCTTCGATGATATCTCGATCGCACTACGGCGCCAGATTCGGGCCTATGTCGCTAGTAAAACCACCTCAAAATTCGAAATGGTATAGACAAAAAAACCGAGCTTTTGGCTCGGATTTTTTTTAAAACAAAAAACTTAAGAAAAAATTTAATTACTTAGTCGTTGTTGCTTTGTGAACTTGCGTTGATAAACGAGCAATTTTACGAGCAGCTGTTGTTTTGTTGAAAACACCTTTTTGTGCTGCTTTCATCATTTGGCTTGTGTATGCAGAAAGTAACTCAGGGATTGCTTTCTTGTCTGCTTTTTTAATTGCAGCAGCTAGCGTTTTTTCGCTCGTGCGTACTTTTGACTTACGAGCTGTGTTTACAGCATTCTTTTTCACTGCTTGTCGTGCTCGTTTTGCCGCTGATTTGTGTTGTGCCACTTAAGACCTCCAGATAGGATTTATAAAAATATCAAAGGTTAGGAATTAACATAGGGCATCCAGACAAGCAAGACCAATCTGTACTGAAAAATGCCCTGGCGATGGCCTTTGGGACTTTGACCAGTCGGATTCTGGGACAGCTCCGCGAAAGCCTTCTAGCAGCCTACTTTGATAAGCAGGTCACCGATGCCTGGGCAGCTGCTTTTAAGCTGCCTAATATGTTTCGTAGGCTTTTTGGCGAGGGCTCGCTATCAGTCAGCTTTATTCCCATATTCGTTGAGTGCAAGTTGGATTCTCAAGATAGGGCTCAAAATCTAGTCAACACAGTCTATACGTTTTTGCTTCTTATTTTGGGTGCCTTAACCACTGTTGGAATTCTTTATCCCGATCCGTTACTGAACCTAATCCTGGATGCAAACTATATTGCAAATACCGAAAAGTATTTGCTGACGTTACGGTTAACAAAAATCATGTTCGGGTTTATTTTCTTCATCAGTTCCTATGCCTTTATGATGGGTATTTTAAATGCGCTCGGGCAGTTCGCGCTGCCAGCTTTGGCGCCGACCCTGTGGAACGTGGCTATGATTGTGTTCACGGTTTTACCGCAGACAACATTTCCTGTACTGGGCGACCAACTGGGTTGGGGAGTCCTCATTGGTGGCATCCTGCAGGCCGTGATTCTGGTTCCAGCATTGATAAAAGCCGGATACTTTCCGCAGCTGAAATTTGCATTTAGTAATTCTGATTTACGCCGTGTTCTTAAAAATATGGTTCCTGGAATTCTAGGAATGGGGCTGTTGCAATTTACGACGATTATTAATTTGCATTTCTCGTCGTCTTTGCCTGAGGGCACGATCTCTTACATTAATTATGTCGATCGTTTGATAGAACTGCCGTTGTCGCTTATTTCAGTCAGTCTGGGTACAGCGTTGCTGCCGATGCTCGCTGGTTTATTTTCTAGGAACGATAAAGATAAAATGTCAGCGGTAGCCCAGCAGTACCTAGAATTAACCCTTCTATTGTCGCTGGCGGCAGCAGCTGGTTTATATGTTTTAGCGCAGCCGATTGTGCAGTTATTATTTGGGCGGGGTCAGTTCAGTTTAGCTGACGTTGTGATGACATCACAGATTCTGCAGACGTACTGTTGGATCATGATTTTTTCAAGTGCAGTACGAGTTTTAACTCCTGCTTATTATGCGATTAAGAACACGTGGTTTCCAGCTGTGGTTTCAGCTGTGTGTTTAGGAGCTCATGTTATTCTGGCACCGTTGTTAATGGCACAATTTCAGGTTCACGGTTTGCTGATTTCTACGACCATTTCGGCAGCACTTAATTTCAGTTTGCTACTACTGTTTTTTCCACGCTTCATTTCAGGTTTTCAGTATTTTCAATTCGCTAAGAACACTTTGATTTTTGGTGTGTTAGCCCTGCTAACGGGTGTTACTGCAAATATTTTTTATGTTCTGCAGCCTTGGTTGCCAGGCACTGTAGGGCTTGTGGTTAATCTTTTTGTAAGTATTAGTTTGGCACTTTTGGTTTTTGCAGGAGCTGGTGCTCAGATGAAAATCAGGGCAGTAAGTCACGTGAAAGAGCGTCTGCTAAAACGCTTCTTTCACCGGAAGTAAACAGGAATTAAAAACCAGTCCAATTAATTTGCGTAATTCTCATTTTGATTTGGCTGTGTTGTTGTCACCTTTGTCGTCTGTATTTTTGTGAAATTTTCAGATTTTGATTTTGCGTACTCAGGCAATACGGCTTGGTTGCCAGACACTCCGCCACGTGGCATTGCCGACGGATGATTGTAATTTACAAAACGTCCTTCGTCGATCAGAAAAATACCAGTGAAAGCCGATTCACCCAAAGAATACGTATCGCCGGATCGGCCCGAGCTGGCCCGTTTGCCAGATAGGCCTTGGCCTTGTGGATACTGTGACGCCAAGTAAGAACCTTCTTCTAAAATATCACTCGACTGGATTTGTCCGCTTTGTAAACGGGCTTCAACAGCCGTGCGAGAAATGGAATTGGGGTTATCTTTTCTAACTTGTTCTTTTGTTAGTATATAATTGAAGCGCACTGGATTTCGCTGGGTCTCGTAGCTTTGCAATTGGCTGTCAGCCATGCCTTCCAGGGCGTAGACTCGAAACAAATCTGTTCCTGCAGGCAAAAAAGATTGTGCAAAGGCAACAGCACGATTTTCAATTCGCGTGCAGCCATGAGATCTTGGATCAGCAAACACGTTGGCTATGAAGCTGCGTGTTTGTAATATGTATTTATCCTCGTCACTGCCCCATCCAATCGTACCGTGCATCCACTGACCACTGGCATTCGGAGTCACCATAGCGGCGTACCACCCGAAGGCTCCGCGCATTTCGCCAGACCCGTTGGGCATGTACCTCTTTTCGAGCCAAGCGCTGAATGAATTGCCCGGACCTGGAGTCTGGGGGTACCTGTCGTCATACCAACTCGGATAAAGTTTAGCGCCGTCTTCATAAAACTTAACCCATTTTTCAACTTTAAAAGTCCCAACGCGGGTCCACATGCTTTTGTCTCCAGAGATTTTTCCAGCAACCATATCCGTTTGAAAAACCAAGCGGTGAGCGCAAGATGCAGATGTCGTGCAGCGTTCATAGACGCGCATTTTTTCGGTCGCAATATTTTGTACAATGAAATACTTGGACGGCGACGTGCTGGCTTTGCTTTGTGCGCTAGCCACTGTTGTGAAGACTGTTGTAAAAGCAGTCGCTAAAAAAGTGACTGATAAGAAAAGCACATTTATTTTTTTCATAGGTTTTCCCCCTGTTGCGAGACCGGGTTCTACCACAGACACTGAAAATGGCATAATTTCTCGAGCAAATAAAAAAAAGATGCTTCAAAGGATGAAGCATCTTCAGTGGCGTCTAAAAGTTAGACGAACAAAAAATACAAATTACTTTTGGTTGGCTAGGCCCTGATACGTGTCTTGCACCCGCTGCTGTTTCTCAGCCTCGGCACTCCAGCGCTTGGATTCACTCTCGTAGCCCTTTTTCTTATTAGACCAGGTTGTTTCCTCAGAAGCGATTGCACGTAGGGACTGGATCGTTTTTGCTTCCTGAGTGCGTAGCTCAGTGTCCCGGTCTTTCCAGGCTTTCTTTTCCTCTGCCGTCATGCGGAGCTGATTTTGATATTCGGTAATATTCGTTTCACGTTGCACTTGATTCAGCTTGATCTGCGCTACCAGTTTCTCTAGCTGAGCCAATTGTTTGGTTTCAGCTTGTAACTTTTCATTTTCCTGAGTCAGCAGAGTAGTAATTTCGCGTTCCTGAGCTACCACTTTTTTCAAAGACTCACTATTTTTTCCAACTTCAAACTGCACAGTGTCTTTTTGTTTCTGAAAAGTGCCTTTGGCTTTGTTCACTTCATCTAAATTTTTCGCAATAACTTTTAAGTTACGTTCGTACTCTCTTTGATTGGCTTTTGAGTTTTCCACATTTGTTTTAATTTTTTCAAGGCCTTGAGCCGCAGTGAGTGTCTGCGCCTGAGCAACCCCCGGCAGTTGCGTTATTAGAACACCAGCAGACAGAGTTACTAAGATAAATGTTTTCATTAGTTATTTCCTTTACTTTGTGCGACTTCGTCGCTTGGACATACGTTTTTTAAAGCCGATCGATAGTGACCTAATTCATCATCCCAAACTTCGCCAGCGTGTTTCCAGCTGTAACTTTCTTTCTCGCTAGCTGCTAAAGACGCTGTATCACGCTCAGAAATTTTTCCACCAGCCATTTGAAAGCGGATATGATCTCCGGCACCCGAATAAATTTCATAAGTCAGCACGTCTTTTTGATCCACGAGGTTTCCGAGCGAAGCCACGTAGTCATTAAAACGGCTCTGCAGATTTTTTGAAGCCTTCGCACGCAGTACGTCTTTTTCTTTTTCTAAGCGAGCCACTGAATCTAATCGGACCTTTTTTAGGCCCTCACGTGCTCGGCTAGCAATGGCATGTTCGACGCCAGCTGCTAAAAACAATTGTTCTTTGGCTTGCACAGCAGGTCCAACAGCATTTTCACGCTTTAGTGCCAAGTAATCGTTTTTAGTTTTTAGCATTCTTAAGCGAGCCTCTTTTTCCTTGTGAATCATGTCGATTGTAATTTTATTAAATTTAATATTTTCATCTTCATAGGTATTAATTTGTTTTTGTAAAGTCGTAAAATGGGGATGGCGCGCTAACTCTGCAATAAAGGCTTTCGGAATTCCATCCACTTCATCTAGCTTGCTGTTCAGTAACCACGTTTTTACCAGTTCATAATACTGATCTGGATTGCGGTTCGCTTTTTTATAATTTTCCAAGGTGTTTTGGATTCCTGAGTAGCGCTTTTTTAAATCATTCAGCACGTTGACGCCATCGCCGTACTGACAAAGATTTAAATATCCTACAGTACGAACAATGTAAGTGTCCGGCGCATAGACTTTACGGAAATAATCGGAATGCAGTGAAAACATATTTCCAGCGGCACCTTCGTAATCGCCGGCAAGAATTTGTGTCCAGGATTGTTCGATCATCCCTTGGATCCACGACGAGCTGGATTTATCAATTTTCAGATAGGTTTTGTGCGATAGCTTGTAGTCTCCCTTTTGAAAATACAATCGCGCTAGAGTTAATGCGGACAGATTACGGATTTGATTTTTGTTCTGTCCTTCGATTGCTGGCCATGAAAGTTCAAGATCACTAATGGCTGCCTCTAACTGGCCACGACGGTAATTAAATACGGCTTTTAACAAAGAGGCCTCTGGGTATAAAGGCGATTTGTCAGAAATAAATACTAAAGAGCTTTCCACTTGGCCTAAGTCGCCTTTACCAACGAAGTATTTAGCGCGCTTAAGCGAGTAGTTTTCGTTGGTTGAAACATCTATATTAAAAGATTCTACTAGGGGATCTATTAGTCCCACATCTGAATTCGGCAAAAACGCTATGTTTTTTGCTAAATTTTCGGTTGCTAACTTTTTTAATACAGGTTCTTTGGCCTCTTGAGTCACCTGAATCATCTTCTGTCTGAACTCTGAGTATAAGCCAAGTTCAAATGCAGTTTGCGCGTAATGAAATAAAGCTTGTAAGCGGTATTCTTTCACAAGCATCAGTTCCACAAATAGGCTCATCGCAAGGTCAAATTTTTTGTGATACTCCAGATAGATTAAAGCCTGCAGCATTTTATATTCATCAGGTTTAATTTCTACTAAGTTTTCTAATTTAGTAGCTGGGTCCTCAAGGCTTGGTTCGGTGACCGCTGTCAGTATTTTTACTGCAGGTATCTTTGCCAAGCTACTTTCCGTAGTTATCTTTGTTGCTGGCGGCAGTTTTGTTACTTTGATTTCAGGTACAACGACACGCGGAGCAGAATTCATTTTTTTAAAAGATGTTGGCGTGAATTCTTTTTTTGGTGTGATGCTGAAATCGCCAGAGCTGGCCTCGATTTCTTTTTCTTCGCCAATATCTAGTTTAGGTATGTTTTTTACCTTGCCTAGTTCGCTTCCTTTTTTCTGAACCATATCAAACACCGGTACGCCGGATTGACGGTATTTCACTGATGATGCTGGCTTGCGGCCTGCAGATTTGGTTTTTAAAGCGCTGTTTGCTAACACCATCTCTGGTGTGGCGATAACTAAAATTACAGCCAGTAGAAAAGCTTTGATAAGGTCATTTGTACTAATTTTCATTTCGGTTCATATTTACTTCACCCTTACTTTGTGAAAACAGTTAGACCAAGAGAAATCGTTGTATCGTTGCCACTCTTACTTGATTCGGTTCGGTTCCCCTCGGGAATATTACTAGTGATTTCGTATTGCTTTACTTTTTGTGTGTAGATCGTATTTTTCACATCGATGCGAAATGCGAAGTGTTGATTCAAAAACAGCTGCTGCATAATGCCAAATTCAACATGGGGAGACGACACAATTTCATTACTTGCGGTTTTAGCTCCCGTTCCATTGTCTTTAGTTACTTTTTGCTGTTGGTAATCTGTTAAACCTAAGCCTAAGGTAAAGCCCATATCGAAGTACAAAATCGCTTTATTCATAAATGCCATTTTTGCATAAAACGGCGTGTAAGTTGCTGATAAAGTTTTATTTCCTTTGATCAAGTTATAGTTTGGCGAAAGGGCAGCGGCGCCTTGTGTGCTTTCAAATTGGCTGACGGTTTCATTTTTATTTGAATTATAAGCTAAATAACTAAACTCTAATCCGAAATCTTCGTTTAAATAGTATCCAAACATGGCTCCAAAAACACGGCCTTTAGCAAATGGATCATTCATTAAAATACCATAAACTGCCGAGCCATAAAATTTTCCTGTTTTTGCAAACGTTCGGTTTTGAATGACTTTGTAATCATCGTCTTTTGATGCCCAGTATTTATCTTCTAATTTTTGCAAATCCATTTTGTCAGAACCTGTCTTCGAGGGTTCTACTGGCTTTTTATCCTGTGCATACACAGGTGCTGCTAAGGCAAAAACCAGCAGGGTAGTAGTTAATTTTAAAACATTCGTAATCATTGTCGGAGTCCTCTCGTGCCATTATACCGGCAGGGTTTTAATTCGTACTTTTAAATAAAAATGGATAGGTCACTAATACTTTGGTGCCACCACGGGGCTCCGGAAATTTCCACCGAGCGACTTTACTTAGTATGCAACCTTCAACCGGAGCACTTTTTAAAGTCGTATCGTTGATGGATTGCGCTTCAACTTGTCCGGTACCACTGATTGTGAATTTAACGGCAACTTTCCCGTATAAATCTGGGTTTGCAGACAGTTGTCTTTCGTAACAGTAAAGAATTTGGCCCAGTTGAGTTTTAATGTACTGGGCGATGATCTCACGGTCTAAGCCGCCAATAACTTCGGATTCTTCTTCGATAAGTCCAACGCCACCAGATCCGGTTTTACCCTGACCTAATCCGCCGCCAAGACCTTTGGTGCCATTACCGCCACCAATTCCAGCTGTTGAAATCCCAGAGCCACTTCCTGCAGATTCGCCATTCCAGTTTCGTCCTGACGATTCGACATTTCCCACTGCTGCTAGCGCTCTGCCAGAGGCTGCAGTTCCCGCTTTAACACCTGCCGTAGTGACAAGAACATTTGTCGTGCGTGCATCTGTTTCTGAAACTTTTCCTAATAGTTTTGAAATACGAACTCCGATAGACCCTTTTAACATGGCTGAAACTTTTCCACCGCCACTTGAGCCACTAACTTCTTTTGTTGGTTGTGCAGGTGCGCTTTGAGCCTGAACAGTTTTCTTTTGCTGCGCTTTTTTTGGTTCTGTTTTAAAAACAACGTTCATCGCAGATTTCGGCAATTCCTTTTCAGTAACTACCATTTCTTTTCCTGGAGCCAACACCGCTAGAAACAGTAACAGCATGCAGCCAGATAAAGTTGCAGTAACTGTTTTCTTTTCCTTGCTCGACAAAGCTGCGTTTTTTGATTCGGCTAAGTGCGCGACAGATTCAACTTTGATAATTTTTGATTTGATTTCAAATCCGTGATCATGTTTTGAAATCCAGTCCGTCGTTGGTGGGATCTTAAATAAGTTTGGTTTTCCATGTATTGCATACTGAAAGCCAGCGTTTAAATCCACAATCTTAGTTTCTAAGATGCGGTTGTTGCAACTGACCACGTACACCTGTTTGTCGATTGCACCAGTACTGCTGAGATTGGTTAAATCACTGTAAAGATGTTCTTTGGTTTCTTGAACCGTAAAGCTAAACTGTGAATTTCGTATAGAAATCGTAGATCCAGATTCAATTTTCGAATCTGATTTATTGTTTTTAATATCGAATGAAACAAAATGCCAGCCATCAGCGCGGTATTCAAAAACACCGTCAAAATTTTCAGCAGCTGGGTCGATGGAAATAATATTGGCTTTTCGTGACGAGCCAAATGTCTTTAATCCCGCTTTCGAATCGATGCGGAAAACCTTGCTAGTTCCAGAGCTCACTGTTTGTTTAAATTTTAGTACTGACATACGTCCTGCTCTTTTCCCTTAGTGCTCAATGTCTAACTTAATCAATATATAATGAAGTTTCACGAATCTTGCCGTCCATATCTTTTTGCACGTCATGCAAAGGCATGAATTTCAGGCCTTTTTTCTGCACCAGATAGGCACCATCAGGGTTACGAATTGTACCCTTCAGATTCATTTCCGAAAAATTCACTTCTTGAACTTTCCGAACTTCAGTTTTTTTGGCGTGAGCAGGGCTAATTCCGATGAATAAGATCAGTGCCGCTAACGTCGTCGTCTTTACTTGCGCGTTCATTTTTCTTCCTTACAGTTTTGCAGTCCATTTTAGTTCCCACCGACGTACGACGTAATTTGACTGTTTTTACTTACTTTTAAAAATTCAATTTTTCTTTTAAGCCATTCTTTCTGGTCCGTATTCGAAGACTTAGTCAATGCTTTCTGGTAACTTACCAACGCATTGACTGGGCTTAGTACAAATGCCTCATAAACGCGGGCCTGCTGTATTAGCATATCGACAGAATCAGGTTTGGAGTTTAGAAATTTAGCTGATAGTTTCAAAGCTTCTTCCGCTTCGCCTTTCTGAGCAGTCGCTTCAACGTAAAGTTCGACTAGACTATAAGTATAAAGGGACTCAAGAGTTAATCGAGAGAATTCCTCAGTCGCTGAGATAAAATCCCGATCAGAGAACGACTTCAAACCACTCATCACAGCTAATTCTGGCGATGATGACTTCATGTCTAAAACTTTTTCGAAATACGGTAAGGCCGTGTTGATTCCTTCGACAGTATAAAGAACTTTACCTTTTTGATAATTAATCATCGAATTCTCAGGAGCTAAAACGTAGGCTTTCTCAATAAGCCACAGGGCTTTCTCATAATCAGCTTGTTTGTCGGCTAAAACGCTCAGGTAATATAATCCCATGGCGCGATTTTCTTTGGTGCTTGATAATTTAAACGCCAGAGTTTCGAATTCATTAAATTTCTTGGCGTGAAAGCAACCTCCCAAAGAAGCTGCTGTGGGAGTAGCTGTTACGTCACATTTTTTCTCTGAAGCGGGTAGGCGAACAAATCCAGCTGATTCAACTGTAAATTTCACAGGAATAAAATGGGAAAGCTTTTGAGCTGTCGGGAATTGAACCCGAGGTTCAATTGTTTTTTCACTATTGAACTCAGCCCAATTAACCGTTTCAGAAGCTGTTGCTGACAACGATGAAATTTTCCGAAGCCGAGTAATATTATCGGCTTTTTTTGCTGCAAAGGGTTGGGTGAGTTTGATCAATTCACTGCGAAGATTTTTTTGTTCACCGTCCGTCAGTGATCCCGGGATCGGCATGTTGCTAATCGCTTCAATGTAATGAGCATACAGGCGGTCGATGCCCTGTAAGGCGCGGGCTTGCAGGCGATCTGACTTCGACATTTTGATGGCGCTGGAATAGGCTGTGTGTGATTTATCAAATCGCTCAGTTTTCATTGCAAGCACTGTTGCAAATTTAGTCTCGCGAGCTTTTACACTCTGAGCAACAAATTCACGTTCAAGAACTTCTGCATGAATCAATCGTGATTCGGCGCGAATGTCAGCATCGACCGGACGTGAATTGATTTTTAAAGCTAAATTAAATGCCTCAGTGTACTGTTTATTTTCCAGCAGCATATTGGCTTTAGAAATTAATAACTTTGTTGCATAAGGCTCGATATTTTCTTTGAGAATTTGATTTTCTAGCGCATCTAACTCGTCTGATTTCGCACCGTCTTTAAATGTCTTCACCATTTTTGACAGCAGCTCTGTTTTTTTATCCTTGTCAGCCGTCGCAATGAGGCCTTTGTAGCAACCGCGGGCCTCTGGTAACAAGTTGCTAATACGGAGTAGATCGCAGGAAGTTTCTAGGTGCTTTAACGTGTTCTTCGTATCCAAGCGTGCGAGCTCACGCACGGATTGAATTCCCTTTTTAATTTGTCCAGCGTCAATGAAGGCCTTCGTTGCTTCTTTCATCGAATCTAATTTTCTTGGGTCGTTTGGATACTGTTTAATATAATCTAAGCTCAAATCAGCACCTAGAACCTCGTAACCGTTAGCGTAGGCTAATGATATCGATTGCCAAAATGCATCTTGAGCTAATTTTGCATTCGGATACTGAGTTGAGAATACGCGCAATTGATCAATGCGTTTTTCAACGGGAAGGCTTTCCGCTTGGAGCTGTATTTGGGCATAGTGAGCTTCTTCTAGAATTTTAGTTAGACTCTGTTTTCGAGCTGGAGTGTCCGCGCCTTTCAGCACAGTTGTGGCAAAACTTTGAATTGCTTTAAAATCTTTGTTGATATTGTGGATGTCCAGGATCAGATCTTCAGCTTTTGTCTTTATCGCTGGATATTTGACTTTGGTTGCTAACGGTAAAAAGAATTTCAAAGCGGTTTCATAATCCTGCTGTTTGTAGGATATGAATCCTAATTTGTACTGCAGAGAGGTAACGTGCTCGCCATTTGGATATTCTTTTAAATAGCGCTCTGCCATGGTTCGCTGGCGTTCTGTTTGCACGATATCTTCTTTTACGTTTAATGATTTTTCGACTGAAAAAAGTGCGCCGTAAAGGGCATCGTGACCTAAAGTTTTTTCTAGATCTTTGTGTTTAGAAACCTCTTCATAGTTTTGACTGGCAAGGTCAAATTTATCCTGTTGAAATAGCAGCTCTGCATAGGCAAAGCGCGATTTTGAATCTGGTTTTGAATAATCATCACTCGCTAATAAAATTTCAAATGCCTGCTCTGTTAAATTTGAAAATTCTGTGTTCTTTTTATTTTTAAGCCAAATATCCCACCATTTTTTGGAAATATCTAAGCTAGCTTTTCTAAAGATTTCGCTACAATCCTTGGTAACTTGTAATTGGCAGGCAGCTGCCATTTTCTTTAAGTAGCTAATAACGGCATCTCGTTTTTTCAAAGTTTCATTGGTATCAATGAGTTTTGCAAAAAACTTTGGTGCATAGGGGCTATCCGGGTGCTTCTCGATAAATTCTTTAATAAATAAGCTGATTTCTTTGTAACGGGAATGCGATTCATATATCTGCGAAAGGCCCATGATCGATTCGCCAAGTTCTTCCGGAGTGGTTATTTTTTCAAAAAACCCAAACAATTGCTCCGGCGGCATTGTCTCGCCGACGAACAAAGTAACATCATGTAATGCTTCTTTTCTTAGATTATATTTTTTTGGATCGTCAGAGTCTGCTGGATTTTGTTTAATTACTGCCAGTAACTGTTTTACTCCGTCATCGGTGCGTTTTAAATTATAAAAACACCATGCCGATTTATAAATGCCGTACGGGTAAGCCTTTGAATTGGGATAACTCTCGATGGCTCTAAATTTTTCTAAAGCGGTGGTAAAATTTTGTTGATGATAGTAAATTTCTCCAACTTCTAACAGGGCATCGGGGACCAAGGGTGATTTTGAGGTTTCTTTGATCAGACGATTGTAAAGAACTTTGGCGCGCTCAGTTTGCTTTGTTTGCAAATGCGCTAAAGCACTATTGAAAAATACGGCATCTATTTCTTGAAATTTAGGAAATTGTTTTTCTAATTGATTGTAAATTACAATTGCACTATTTAAGGATTCGATGGCATTTTTCTGCGGAGGCAATTGTTTTTCAGATTTTAATACTTTTTGATTTAAATCAAAGAAACGACCCGATTTTGCCCGGCGCATATGTAATTCGGCCAGTCGGAACAACAGGTCAGCTTCTTCTGGGGTTCCCTTTTTTTTGAGAATAATTCGGTTTATAGATTCAATAGCTTTATCTTCTGCTTTGGTAATTAACAGCTCGGATTGAAGAGCCTTTTCTGTGTTCTTGTCCTCGTTCGTGGAGTCCAGTCGGACTTCGGGCAGCAGGCCTTTTCCATTTTTTTGCGCAGCAAAAGCGGGAAGTGTTAATAGTCCAGATAGTAGGATTGGGATCCACGCTTTTGTTTTCATGTCAATTTCCTGCGCCGGCTGTTGTCACCAGTTTTAAGTTTGGAAAACCTGCCATCGAGGCTGTGTACATGACCTTACGTAATGTTGCATACGGAGTGTCACGGTCAGCTTGGAACAGCACTTTTCCTGTTTTTGCGAGCTTTTCGTTTGTCTTATTAAATTTTTGCAATTCGTCGAAAAGGGGTTTGATAAAATTGGAATCATTAGGATCAATTGCTGCTGCTGAGATCGTATTGTTTTGTACGTCAGCAACTTTGAGTTGATCAAATTTTAATTCGGTAGGCGAAATGGAAATGCGGGCGCCATCGATGGGATTTTTATCTGTGGTCGAGCTTGGCAGGCGCACGCCTTGAGCGGGATCAAGGGCAATTTCGCCAGAGGCAAAAGTCTGTAATAAAAACACCAACAGAATAGTAAACATGTCAGTCATCGACGTGATG
>JAYUTU010000413.1:0-3710 GCA_043754975.1 Bdellovibrionales bacterium
CCCAAAGATAAGTCCCCAGCCCGACAAGTTAAATGCCCGCAGTGCGGGCTTTTGACGTTTTATTCACCAGAAAATCTATCGCGACCCTTCTGCAGTGACCGGTGTCGCCTTATCGATTTGGGCGAGTGGGCTGACCAATCGTATAAGATCCCGGTTCCGGTTGAATCTTTAGATCTTTTGGATGATGCTGAGGAGATCGAAACCGAGGACTGACCGCATGTTCGCTTCTAAACTTCGCCGCTTAATCATTGGAACTCCGTTAGCGACAGAACACCAACATCACGAACTGATTCCCAAATGGAAAGCACTAGCATTACTTTCAGCTGACGCTTTATCGTCGACAGCTTACGCCACCGAAGAAATTATAATTCCACTCGTGTTGGTTGGAACTGCACTGATAACCATGTGGTCAATGCCAATAGCCCTCGGAATTTTAGGTCTGATGATTATCGTCGCGCTATCGTACCGCCAAACTATTTCGGCATACCCTAAAGGCGGCGGGTCTTATATTGTGGCCAAAGATAATTTGGGTAACGGGGCTGCGCTTGTAGCTGCGGCCTCATTGATGATCGATTACACTTTGACTGTTGCCGTTTCTGTCTCTGCCGGCGTCGAAAATTTAATTTCGGCATTTCCGCAGATGCAGTCACTACAGGTTTTTACCTGCGTTTGGATCATTCTAGTTTTAATGCTGCTGAGTTTACGCGGAGTCGGTGAATCGGCCACCATTTTTGCCCTGCCAACTTATTTTTTTATTTTTTCAATCGCTATCATGATTATCATGGGGATTTTTAAAGACCCCGTTGCGGGAGTCACACCGCACACGATATTTACGGATAACCTGCCCGAGATCGGAATTATTTTATTTCTACGGGCATTTTCGTCGGGATGTACAGCGTTGACTGGAATCGAAGCTATTTCGGATGGCATTCCGCTTTTTAAACATCCTCAATCTAAAAATGCGAATAAAACCCTGATGATGATGGTCAGCATTTTAGTTGGTCTGTTTTTAGGGATCACCTATCTGGTTAATAAATTTAATCTGACCCACATTGAGGGTCGAACTTTAATTTCCTCGATTTCACAGACGGTCTTTGGCGATAGCTTCATGTATTACGTTGTGCAAATTGCAACTATGCTTATTTTATTTTTAGCTGCGTCCACAGCCTATGCGGATTTTCCCCGACTGGTTTCATTCCTGTCACGGGATCGGTATGCTCCACGGCAATTTTCAAGTGTTGGAGATCGACTGGTTTTTTCAAATGGAATTATCGGCTTGTCTTTTTTTGCTATCCTTTTGGTTTTTCTATTTGGCGGCCGGACGCATTTTTTAATTCCACTGTATGCGGTTGGTGTTTTTCTTTCGTTTACAATTTCTCAAGCCGGTATGGTTGTGCGCCATTATAAACTGCGCGAAAAAAATTGGATTCCATCGCTCATCATGAATGCAACAGGAATGGTAACGACTGCGGTGGTGTTAGTTGTTATCTCTGTGTTTAAATTTACTCATGGTGCCTGGATGGTTATTGTTCTGATTCCAATTTTGGTTTACACATTTCACCGCATTCACGTTCATTACACGATGTTTGCACGCGAGTTGTCACAGTCCCATTACGACATGGTCATTGGTGACAAGGTTACAGAGCACATTGTGGTTATTCCAATTTCAGGCCTGCACCGAGGCGTGATGAATGCCATCCGTTACGGACAAAGTATTAGCCAAGATTTACGAATTTGCTTTGTGCAAACCGATGAAGAGTCCGGTCAAAGAATGCGGGCTGCCTGGAATGCGAAATTTCCTGATCGCAAACTGCATTTCCTGGAATCCCCTTACCGCTCGATCTCTGAACCCATATTAAAATTTATTGATGACGTTTCTAAAGAGCATCCGGCGGAGTTTATCACTGTGATTTTTCCAGAATTTATGACTGCAAAATGGTACCATCAGCTTCTTCACAATCAGACGGCCTGGGTTATCAAGCTGAGCTTGATTTACAAGAAACGTGTTATTGTGACCAGCGTCAAGTATCACTTAACAACGACTTAACATAAAATATTGTTTGACCGTAGATCGAATCTGATTTCTGATTTGGAAATCAAGGACGATGATTTAACAACAGGACGTAACACCAACCCACGCTTTCTTTGCTGAAAGCAAGTCTCACGAAGGAGATAGAATGAACAAGGCTCAATTGATCGAAAAGATCGCTGCGCAAACAAAAATGCCAAAAGCACAATGCGAAAATATCGTTGATTGCTTTATGACTAACGTAAAAGCTACTGTAAAAAAGGGCGATGACGTTAAATTGGTAGGTTTCGGAACTTTCACAAAAGCTAAGCGCAAAGCTCGTATGGGCCGCAATCCACAAACTGGAAAAGCGATCAAAATTCCTGCTGCTTGGGCTCCAAAATTTCGTGCAGGCGCTGAATTTAAGCACCTTGTTAAGTAATTAGAATTTTACTTAATTAATTTAAAAGCCACTCACACTATCTATAGAATGAGTGGCTTTTTTTATTTCCTCTCTTTATGATAATGGAATGACTTCACCAAATCAAAATTCAGTTAAAAAAATAGGTGTGTTTACTAGTGGCGGCGATGCGCCAGGTATGAATGCAGCAATACGTTCGGTCGTGCGAACTGCAGTCGCCCATGGAATCGAAGTGATGGGCATTATGCAGGGCTATATCGGCATGATTGAAAACCGAATGATCCCACTGCAATTGCGAGATATGGCAAATATCATCCAGCGCGGCGGAACCATTTTAAAAACCGGCAGATCCGCTGAGTTCATGAAAGCCGAGTATCGAAAAAAAGCTGCTGATAATTTAAAGTTAAATCAAATCGATGGTCTTGTTTGTATTGGCGGTGATGGCTCGTTTCGTGGCGCTCAAGCGCTTTACAGCGAACATCAAATCCCGGTCGTGGGCATCGCTGGGACTATTGATAACGACGTGTACGGCACCGATGACACGATTGGCTTTGATACTGCTGTTAATACAGCCCTTAATGCCATTGATAAAATTCGCGACACCGCTGATAGCCACGAACGTATCTTCATCGTCGAAGTTATGGGTCGTGATTCCGGGTACATTGCCTCAGCAGTCGGCGTTTCAGGAGGTGCTGAAGAAATTCTGACTCCTGAAAACATTATTCCTGTAGATAAAATAGTTGAAAAATTGAAAGAATCCCGCGCCCGAGGAAAAACCAGCAGTATCCTAATTACTGCCGAGGGTCAAAAGCCAGGGCGTGCTTATGATCTTGCAGACTCTATTCGTAAAAAATCAGGATTAGATGCAAAAGTCAGTATTTTAGGACACCAGCAGCGCGGTGGAAGCCCCACTGCTAACGACCGAATTCTTGCATCAAAACTGGGGCACGCAGCTGTACTTAGTTTAATATCTGGGAAGAAAAATTTGATGATCGGAACCCTCGGCGGAAAGCTTGTCGAAATTTCTCTAAGTGACGTGACTACCAAGACGAAAATAGCAGACAAGTCTTTGATTCAACTTGCCAGAGTACTTTCTGTTTAGTTCAATGTGACTGTAGTTAAACATATTCACAGGAGATTACTAAATGAAAAATTTAGCACTAGTATTAGCAGCTTCGTTTTTGGCATTTTCATGCACTAAAAAAGCAAACGACAATGAAATCGTGATTGGGTCTTATAGCTCGAATACAGGCGCCACTGCAACATTCGGAGTGTATCAAC
>JAYUTU010000414.1:0-3687 GCA_043754975.1 Bdellovibrionales bacterium
TGATCATGCAAGAAAAAATGCAGCATGCGAAACTGCAGGGCCTCTTGCTTTTGCGACCGTGAAAATGGTTTTGTTAATTTGCGACCGAGTCCCAGCCACTGCGCCACTTTCAAGAACTGACGAAAATTATGCGCTTGTTGATCGTAGTCTTGCGGTAAATAATCTTGCAAAAGGCTCGAGCTGATCGGTTGCACACAGCCAATAATTTTTTTCTCCCGCGAGAATGCGATTAGAAACTGACTCCATGAATACAAAAAAGAACGGTGAATATAATCGACTAAGTCATCGGCCAATGCTTTCGGAACAAAACAATAATCTTTAAGGCGGCTCGTGATAAATTGAGTCAGTGGCTCACGATCCGAGGCGTTGTACCCCCGCACCGAGATATTTTCATTTAATCCCGATTGCCACGGGAAACTACCGTGAATAGAAACCAGATTATATTTTCGACTTAAGCTGTAAGCGGGCTGCTCAGGCCTACGTATCTTGGGCCTGATGAAGGCGTTCATGGCTTGGGTTTCCATATGATTGATGGACGTTATAAAGCCATCACAGTTTTCAGTTTTACGAATATCTTCGATCAGCGGCAAAAAAAACTTTGACCACGTAAGGATTGCTTTTCGATTCGGCGCTATTCGCAAATCACAACCTTGGGCAATTTTTAAAACTTTGCTTTTGTACTGAAGCTCACGAAAAAGAAAACTAGCAGTGCCCAGAATCTCATTTTCGTCCTCGAGGATAAATGTTTTGTAAGGCAAACCTAAACGTTGATAAAATGAAAAAAATTGTTCCTCGCGAGAAATTTTTATTTCAATGGCGCCAGATACGGGAATGGATGTAAAAAAAGTATTGAGCGCGTGTGAATCCTGGCTGTTAGCTTCGCGAAGTTTTAACGGGCTCTCACTCATTTTTTTTCCAGACAACTTCGGGAAAAGATAATTTAAAATTAGCCCACCGAGCCCAAGTAAAAAGCAAATCACTCAAACGGTTTAAATAGATCAAAACATTTTGATAGTGATCGTGCTGTGCTAGAATTTCTGCGGCTCGCCGTTCGGAACGCCGGCAGGATGTGCGTGCGACATGTAAATAGCTGGCAAGTAAGCTTCCGCCCGGCAAAATAAACTGGGTCAGCGGTGGCAGCTCTGCAGAGGCTGAATCAATCCACTTTTCCAGCTGAGAAATATGAGTTTCAGTCACTTGTGGAAGCTGTGCGAACGTCTCTTTTTTTTCCGAAGCTAAAAGCGAGCCCGCATTAAAAAGTTGATTTTGAATTGTCTCTAAATTTTCATTCAGGGGTTTTAGAATTTGCGCCAACATGCCATTTTTTTCGGCGAGCAAGCTTCGGATGACTCCAAGGGCTGAGTTCAATTCGTCAACACATCCGTAGGCTTCAACTCGAGGGTTAAATTTTTCAACACAGGCGCCATCGACCAGTCGAGTCGTGCCATTGTCTCCCGTTTTTGTGTAAATTTTCATTACCTCATTTCAAACGAAGGCAGGTTATGAGTCAATCAGCATCTGAAGTTCCATTTTTTATTACAATTCCTCACTCCGGCGAAAAAATTCCCACACAGACGCCGTGGCTGAACACGTTGCCAGAAAATATTTTGATGTCCGACGTGGATCGCTATGTCGATTTACTTTACGAGCCGGCGCTGAATAATCTGCGTCTACCATTTCAAAAAACGCAGTGGCATCGCTATGCTGTGGATTTGAACCGCGTTCCAACTGATATTGATTGCGATTCCGTCGTGGGAAATAAAAACAGATCGGGGACTCATGCGGACGGGTACCACTGGGTAAAAACTAAAAACGAGCAGCAACTCATGCCAGCACCCATGGGCATTGAAATTCATCAGCAGTTAACAGAATTGATTTTTGAACCATTTCATGCGTCTGTGCGTAAGCACTACGAGAGTTTTAAAAAATCTGGACATCGCCACGTTTTTCATTTGGACGCCCATTCCATGCCTTCGCTGGGAACTCGAATGCACAAAGATCCAGGCGAACAACGTACAGAAATTGTTATCAGTGATTGCGGTGGAAAAAGTTGTCATCTAAAATTTCGTGATTTAGTTATTTCTGCCTACGTTACTGCCGGATTTAAAGTGGGTTACAATTGGCCGTACTTGGGGGGCCGCGTTACCGAGACTTATGGGCATCCAGCTCGTGGCCAGAATGCAATCCAAGTTGAACTCAACCGTAAATTGTATATGGATGAATCGACTAAAAAATTAAACGCTGAATTGTCGATATCTGTGCAGCAGAAAATTCAAAAAGCCCTTACGTATATCAAAACAGAGCTTCCCAATTTGCAGATCCAAGTTTAATATTCAGTTTCGATGAAATTTGAAAATAAATGGGCTAATAAATTTTGGAGAATTTCAACGTCTTTCCAGCTGGGCATACCTGTCCTAGCTGTCATAACAGTCATGATTGCTTACGGAACAATTGTTGAATCCCAGTACGATGCGTACGCTGCCAAACGTTTGGTTTACGAAAGTTGGGTGATGTTCGTATCCATGATTTTACTCATTTACAATTTAACAGCGGTTATGGTGGACCGTCTGCCGTGGCAACCGCGGCATTATCCATTCATTTGCGTGCATATTGGAATTATCACCGTTATTTTAGGCGGCTATGTCACGCAAAAATATGGAATAGATGGTTCGATGTCGGTGCCGATTGCAGGAAAAAATAATTTTGTAGCGATGCCACAAACAGATTTAGTTGTCTATGCAACTTTTGATGGTGACCGCTATACGAAAATGTATGAAGACGAAGTCGATTTTTTTATGCGACCGCCGTCGGCGGTTCAGCCGCACACGATTAACATGAATCAAAACACGATCAAAGTTATCGACTACGTTCCCTACGCACGTCTTTCAAAAAAAGTAAAACCTAGTGTTTCACCACAGGCCGGAAGTTCCATTCGCTTTCAAATTATGAATGCCAACGTGAAACAGGTTGAAACCATTACGCAGGCAAAAAAAAATAAGACGAATCAATTTAACTTAGGACCAGCGCAAGTTCACTTGGGGCAGGTTCTACGCACTGATTTGAATAAAAACGAAATTTTTATTACACCCAAAAATGACGATACCGTGACGTACTCTTTGTTTCGTAAAGGTAAAAAAGGGCCTGACAAAGCCGGAACACTGCAAATTGGCAGTGTTCTTGAGACCGGATGGATGGGTCTTGAATTTCGCTTACTAGATTACGTTCCCCGCGCCACCGAGGAGTGGGATGTTGTCAAATCACAGCGACCGACGCCTCTAACAACGTCTGCAATTCAAATTGAACGCGGTGCTGACAAGCACTGGCTCGTGTTAAATGACATTTTAAAAATTTTTGGAACTGAAGAAGCCTTTTTAATAACCTATCAGAATCGCAGATTGGATATTGGGTTTCCAATCGAGCTAAAAGATTTTAAAGTGGCGCGGTACGAGGGATCCCAAAAAGCCATGTCCTACGAAAGCAATGTGGTCATCAGTGGCGGGATCGCTCCTGTGGCCGCAACGATTTCGATGAATGAACCGTTAAAGCATGCTGGATTTACGATTTACCAAGCTAGCTTTCAAGAAGACGAAGTCACTCGTCAGCCAACGGCATCTATATTTTCAATTAATTATGATCCAGGTCGCTGGATTAAATACTTAGGCTCCTTGATTTTAACTGCGGGAATTG
>JAYUTU010000415.1:0-8328 GCA_043754975.1 Bdellovibrionales bacterium
GCGGAGTATTTACAGTCGTACACGGAGGTGAAGCCGTCGTTAACGCCATCATTGATCATCCGCTGGTTAAAGCCATTGGGTTTGTGGGCTCAACTAAAATTGCAAAATTAGTTTATCAACGGGGCACCCACTTAGGGAAGCGCGTCTTAGCCTTGGGTGGCGCAAAAAATCATATTATTTTATTACCAGATGCAAATCCGGAGCTTACGGGAATTGGTATTTCTGACTCATTCACTGGGTGTGCAGGTCAGCGCTGCATGGCGGCCTCTGTGCTATTGGCAGTGGGTCAGTGCGATCAGCACATCGAAAAAATTACCCAGCGTGCAGCATCGTTAGAATTTAATAAATCTTTAGGTGCTATCATCACGCGCTCTCAAGTTGAATTTCTAAAAGCAGCTATCGGCCGCGCTGAAAAAGTGGGCGCAAAAATTTTATTAGATGGCCGATTAAAAAAAGTGCCGGCTGGTTTAGAAGACGGCAACTGGTTGGGCCCCACGATCATCGATCACGCCAAGGCCGGCTCTGAAGCTGCGACTAGCGAATTATTCGGTCCTATTTTAACTATTATTCGCTGCAAGGATTTATCAGAGGCTCTGGAAATTGAAAACAGTGTTGAGTACGGAAATGCGTGCAGTGTTTTTACTTCCAGCGGCTCGATGGCAGAACGAGTTGCAAGAGAAGCCTCAACCGGTATGGTTGGAATTAATGTTGGAGTTCCCGTACCACGGGAGCCATTTTCTTTTGGCGGTATTAACGCATCTAAATTCGGGCACGGCGATATTACGGGACACCACAGTTTGGATTTTTGGTCGAATATAAAAAAAATAACAACAAAGTGGGAGTCGCAAAGCGATTCCAACTGGATGTCGTAAGTGACTCGTTTTATTTTCAGCATTAGCAGCAGCAGGAGTTCTTATGCTTAAGAAAGATCAAAGGTCGAATCATGTGATTTTGGCGTCGCACTCGAATTTGAAATACAAAGAAACGCTACCGATCCACTGGGGTGCAAAAAATGCGCTCGAGCGCGGTCCGGTCGTTGCTTCTAGCACGAATTCAAAAGCCCGCAATGCGATTGGTACACATAGCGGAAGCTACACTGTGTACCGCGCGCTTTCAGTGGCTAGCGGTAAATTTTCGCAGCAACACAAACCCGATTTGCAAAATACCGAAAGTCCCGTCAAATTAGGTCCGTATCCGTCGTGGTTTGATGCCGATAAATTAGTGGCTTTAGACCCATGGGGATTAGATCCAAAAAAAAATTTCGCTGATTTGTTTGCAGCAGGTTATGATATCAGACCCACAATTGCAGTGACACAAGCGCATTTGCAGCTGCCAGAAATTCAGGAAGCTATCGCCAAGGGGCGGTTAAAACCTGACGGTAAAATTATTAAAGAAAATAACGATGTCAAAGTGACAAAAGTAGCTATTGACCCCGTTTGGCATTTGCCTGGTATTGCAAAAAGATTAAAAATCGAAGAAGGCGAACTGCGACGAATTTTATTTCAAGAAACGGGCATGTTTCCAGAGCTCATCACACGCCGTGATTTAAAAGTTTGCCTACCGCCAATAGGCAGCACCACGGCCTATATTTTTGGAAATCCAGAAGATCTTGCGAATCCAAATGTTGAACTCACTGCTCGTGTTCACGATGAATGCAATGGCTCTGATGTTTTTGGTTCGGACATTTGCACGTGCAGGCCGTATTTGATGTACGGAATTGAAGACGCCGCCAGAACCGCTCAGCGGGGCGGTGTCGGAATTATTATTTATTACCGGAAAGAAGGCCGGGCCCTTGGTGAAGTCACCAAATTCTTAGTTTACAATGCACGAAAACGCCAAGAGGGCGGCGACACAGCAGCAACTTATTTTCACCGAACAGAATGTGTTGCCGGAGTTGAAGATGCTCGTTTCCAAGAGCTTATGCCGGATTGTTTGCATTTCTTTGGCATACAAAAAATTCATAATCTGCATTCCATGAGCAATATGAAATACGACGCTATCGTGGGCTCTGGAATTGAAGTTATTAACCGTATTTCTATTCCCGGTGAACTCATTCCAAAAGATGCTCACGTAGAAATGGAAGCAAAAAAAGCTGCGGGTTATTTCAATACAGGAGCTATAAAGGGAACGGATGAGTTGAAAAAAGTAACTGGTAGGAAAATCGATGAATGATTTAAAATTACCTGCAGCTGAAGTGGATTATTTATTAAGTCCTGAGGCAATTCGCGCGAGCACGCGCAAAATATATGATTATGTACAAACTGGAAATTCTCATTTTCTGATTCACCCGGAAAAATTAGAAAGCACTGTCACCTACGTTTTAGACGTGATTTATAAAAAATATCCAGATTTAAATATCCCTTTTCATTCGCGCTGGGGACATTTTCGTGTCGGAAATAGAGACCGTGCAGCGCTCTTGCCACCTTTAGCTGATAAGCTGGAGGCCGCGCGACAAAAAATTGATTTAGTTATTACCTCTGTGTTGCTGGATGCAGGTGCTGGAGCTGCGTGGTCTTATTTTGAAAAATCATCTGGCGAAAAGTACTCTCGTTCTGAGGGGCTTGGCGTTGCGAGCTTTTATCTTTTTATGTCTGGCAGGCTCAGTGCAGATAAAAAATCGCTGCAAGCAGATGTTACAGGTCTTAAAGCTTTGACAGAAAATGACATCAACGAATTTTTTCAAGTCTCTGAAAGTAATCCCTTATTAGGAGTAACCGGTCGTTTGAAATTATTAAATAATCTAAGTCTTGCCTTAGAAAATAGAGCCATATTTAGATCAGGTAAATCAGCTGAATCAGGTAGTCCGAATAGACCAAATAGTCCGAATAGACCAGGAAATATTTTGGATTATCTGATTGAAAACCACGGGGGAACAATCCCTGCAACGGCAATCTTACGCGCTGTCTTGGACGGATTAGGACCGATCTGGCCGGGACGTTTGGTATCTGGTCAAACTAATTTAGGAGATGTGTGGCGCCATCAAAAAACCGAAAGCCTTGTTGCATTTCATAAATTATCTCAGTGGATGACATACTCACTCATTGAGCCCATCGAGCAGGCTGGAATTTTAGTGAACGGTGTGGAAAAATTAACTGGGTTAGCCGAGTACCGTAACGGAGGTCTGCTTATTGATTCCGGTTTAGTGTCGGTGCGCGACCCAGCTGATTTAGCTAAGGCTCACGCGCCGGACTCTGACCTCATCATTGAGTGGCGTGCGCTGACGATTTATTTTTTAGATGTGATTGGCGCCAAAGTGCAGCACGCACTTAAAAAAACTCCGGCCGAATTTCCACTCGCCAAGGTTCTTGAGGGCGGCACCTGGTGGGCAGGACGCTTTTTAGCGCAAGAAAAACGACAGAGTGGTGATCCACCAATTCAAATCAAAAGTGATGGGACGGTATTTTAAATGGCTGTAAAAAAAGAAGATGTGGACCAAGTTCCACTGGGTCTAGTAAAAGTAATTGATCATCCCTTGTTTCGGCACAAGCTCGGCTACTTACGGGATAAAAATACAAACTCAGTCGAATTTAGACGGCTTGTCGCCGAAATCAGTACGCTTTTGGCGTATGAAACAATGCGGGATTGGAAAGATCTTACGGATGTTAAAATTGAAACTCCAATTGCGCCTACAACGATTCAAAGAATAACGAATGCACCGGTCGTGGTGTCTATCATGCGAGCTGGAAACGGGATGCTAGATTCCGTGCTGACAGTGATTCCCTTTGCGTCAGCTGGGTTTATTGGAATTTACCGCGATAAATTTATTCAAAACACAGTCGAATATTATTTTAAAATGCCCGAGGACATCAAAGGCCGCATGGCCATCTTGTGTGATCCACTGATTTCAACTGCAGATACAATGATTGCAGCCATCGACCGGCTAAAAAGCTATGAAGTGGAAAAAATTAAAATTATGTGTATTTTAATTAGCGATTTTGGTCTTAAAAAAATTCATCACTTTCATCCCGATGTTGAAATTTATACGCTCAATATTGAGCAAGAAATTAATGAGCTTGGGTACTTGGTTCCGGGCTTAGGAGATGCGGGTGACAGACTCTTTCAAACCAAATAAGCAGCAGCCCCATTCAGCCCCATTTTTTTTAGGAGTCACTGGGGGTAGTGGATCTGGTAAAACATTTTTTGCAAAACACATTCGCCAAAAACTTGGAGCTGAAAACTGCGACATCATTTATCAAGATAACTTCTATGTTGATCAATCCAAAGAATTTGATAAAGATGGTGGCCGCGTTAATTTTGATCATCCGGATAGCATCGAATTTTCCTTGTTAGCCACGCATTTAAGACGACTCAAGCAGGGGTTGCCCACGCAAATACCTATGTATGATTTTGTAACTCACTCGCGGCTGGCGTCGACGGAAAGTATTCAACCTAAAAAAGTAATTATAATCGATGGAATTTTAATCGCCCATGTGGCCGAAGTTCGCAATTTATTCGACGAACTTATTTTTTTTGATACACCTGAGGAGCTGCGGTTTAAGCGACGACTTGAGCGGGATGTGCAGGAGCGCGGCCGTGATGCAGACGGGGTGCGGGCTCAGTTTTTAAACCAAGTTAAACCCATGCACGACCAGTTCGTCGAGCCGTCTAAAGTGTTTGCTCAAACAGTAGTTAATGATCTTGGCGAATTTGATGCAGCACTAGAACTGTATTATTTGAAATTACAAACGCAATTTTCTAAAGGAAATTTAAAATAATGAGTACTCCCAGTTTTACTGGTTACCAAAAATTTGTTATCGCGGTTTTAGCTTTTTTGCAATTTACGATCATACTTGATTTTATGATCATTTCGCCACTAGGTGCGATTTTAATGCCGGCGCTCAATATCACACCAGCCCAGTTTGGAATTGCTGTTTCAGCCTATGCGTTTAGCGCCGGAATCTCTGGCTTTTTGGCGGCAGGATTTGCCGATAAATTTGATCGTAAAAAATTATTATTATTCTTTTATGTTGGTTTTGTTGTCGGCACGTTTTTTTGCGCCATGGCTCCAACGTACTATTTTCTTTTAGCAGCGCGGGTTGTGACGGGGCTTTTTGGTGGCGTCATCGGTTCGATTATTTTTGCGATTACGACCGACTTGTTTGACTTTCAGATGCGGGGCCGGGTTATGGGCTATGTGCAGACTGCGTTTGCCTCAAGTCAAATTATTGGGGTGCCGGCGGGGCTTTATTTTTCTAATTTATGGGGCTGGCATGCGCCTTTTCTGATGATCGTTGCAGTAAGTATTTTGGTTGGCCTGGTGATTTTCTTTTTTCTTCGACCTATTGATCAGCATTTGCAGTTGCAGTCTTCGGAAAATGCATTTCGTCAATTAACCAAAACCGTCTCAGTTCCTAAGTATCTTTTTGCTTTCGCGACTACGGCTTTACTGTCGACGGGTGGATTTATGCTTATGCCGTTTAGCTCGGCTTATACTGTGCACAATCTGGGAATAGCCGTCGACAAATTGCCTCTCATTTATTTAATTACAGGACTCAGTGCCATGGTCGCAGGTCCCTTGATAGGCCGCGCTAGCGACCGACTGGGAAAGTTTAAAGTTTTTTCTTTTGGGTCTGTGGTAACTATTATTTTAGTGGTTTTTTATACCCATATGGAAATTTCACCGCTCTGGCTGGTAGTTACTGTGAATTCCGTATTATTTGTAGGAATTTTTTCGCGGATGATTCCGTCGCAGGCCCTGATGTCTGTGATCCCAACACCAGCCAGTCGCGGCGCTTTTATGGCAATTAGTTCTTCGTTACAACAAGTTGCCGGTGGAGTCGCAGCTGTCATTGCGGGTGCTGTAGTAACTGAGCGCCCCGGTGGTTACCTAGAACACTTTGATACTCTGGGATATATTTTGGTCGGAACGACAACGTTTACTTGGATCATGATGTATTCAATCAACGCCATGATCAACAAAAGCTCACAGCCTAAAACCTAACTCGAGGTAACCTAATATGAATGTTAATAAAATTTTTTTTAAAACTTGGAAAAGCCCCGTCGGCGAGCTTTTTTTGTACGCGTCTCAAACTCATTTGCTAGCATTACTGTTAGCCAAAGATAAACCTGATTTTTTAAAATATTTTACCGAGGCCAAAATCTGCACAGAAAAATCATCAGTGATTACTGAAACCATTAGCCAGCTGAAACAGTATTTTGCTGGTGAACGCACTAGTTTTTCGATCACTACGTTTGCCGCTGGCACTGAATTTCAAAAAAAGGTCTGGTCAGAGCTAACACGAATTCCCTACGGTGAAACCATTAGCTACAAAACCCAGGCTCAGCAAATTAGAGCTGCAAAAGCAGTTCGTGCTGTGGGTGCCGCTAACGGTAAAAACCCAATTGCTATCATTATCCCGTGCCACCGGGTTATTGGGTCTAATGGAAAACTAATTGGTTACGCTGGCGGTCAGAAAATGAAATCACAGCTATTAAAAATTGAGGGGTTAGAAATTTCGTGATCTCGGAATTAAAAAATCATCTGCGGGCTGCACTTTAAGCTCATTGCGCCGCAGTTTTCGATAAAAAGTATCTACTGGTCCAAAGTCTGGACACACCTAGCCATAGTCCACAAAGACCCCGTTTGACTTACTCCGAGTTCTAAACAGAGAATAACTTAAAAGAAACTGTTATTAACAACACACAAAAAGGATTTAACAATGAAGAGTATTTTAATGCTTGTCATCATCGGATTAGCAACTACACAGGCTCAAGCTATCGGAAGCTTAAATTTAGATTTCCGTACGGACTTATTAAGCCAAACTTTTAATGACGAGGCTGAAGCAGCAGGTCTTAAAGATAACTATCGTTTTAACATACAAACAGCGCGATTAGATTTCAAAGGCACGATGAGCGATACAATTTCTTACCGCACGCGTATTCGCATAGCTACACGTAATCAAGGCAGCATGGAAACTCGTGATAGTTCAAATCCAACTTTGGACATGGCTTATGCTACACACAAAATGTCTGACATGGTGAAGTTAACTGTCGGTAAATTTGCAATTGATAATGGTGGGTTTGAAGGTACTACTGCAGGCGCTGATTTGTATTTAACTTCAGAAGCTTACAGCGGAACTGGAGCTGTGCTTGGTCTAACTGGTGGCACTGGCTTAAAAGGTTATTCTAACCAATTCTACCAAACTGGTATCAAGGCTACTTTTACTTTAGGTGCTCATGAAATCAATTTGACGGCTAACGATTTAGATTTAAACACAGGCCGAGTAAGTGCTGGCGCTACTACGAATTCAACTGGTGCAGCAAACACAGCTGAGCAAAACAAAAGCATGTTAGGTTTAGTTTATAAAACTGCTATGATGGAAAAAGCATTAAGTTTTATTGCTTCTTACCACACGCAAACGGTTAAAGAAGACATCAAGAATGACTGGATTGCAGCTGGAGTTCAGTGGAATTCAAACCCAATTTTAGCACAATTAGATTATGCAGTGAATACAAACTCTACTAAACCTGCAGCAACTGTGTTTAAAGATGAGTTATCTTCTATCGTCGGTAAAGTTGTTTACTCTATTGATGAAAATCTTGCTGTTGGATTAAAAGCTATTTCTTCTACAGAAAAGCTAGACGCTGCAACTGCGCTAAAAAATAAGTATATGTCTTACGGCTTACAGGCTGAATACAAGCCGGTCGCAGCTGATATGTACCGTTATCATGTGGCTTTAAACAGCCGTGAAATGACTCCAGAAGTTGGAGACAAGCGTAATCTTCAAGAAATCATCGTTGGTATGCGTATCAATGCTGACTTTTTAAAGTAATCGTTGATTGAACTAAATACTTGAAAAGCCGCGGGTTTATAGCCCGCGGCTTTTTTTTTTGAGCTCTGGTGGTTAAATTTGGGGCACTGAATGATAGATTATGATGGATTATAAAAAATTGATTTAATTTTCTTTTAAAGTTTTAAAAATATGTTAGAACAATCTCACAAATTAAAACAAGAGGTTAACACATGAGTTCTGGTACAGTTAAGTTTTTCAATGGCGAAAAAGGTTTTGGATTTATCACTCAAGACGGCGGCGGAGATTTGTTTTTTCATATCTCTGAAGTCAAAGGTCAACAGCCTAAAGACGGCGATAAAGTTGAATTTGAAGTCGGTCAGGGTAAAAAAGGACCTTGCGCTGTAAATGTTAACGTAAAAGGTTAATTAACATAGTCATCAAAAAAGCAAAAAAAAACTCGCTTTCACAAGCGAGTTTTTTTTGTTCTTTTTCTATTAACGGCAGTAAAAATTAAACTTTCGACTCTGTGGTCGATGAAACATCTTTGGCACCAGATGTTTCTAATAAATCCTTGGCCTTGTTAGTCCAATCATTA
>JAYUTU010000416.1:0-18320 GCA_043754975.1 Bdellovibrionales bacterium
GTGGCTCCGCAGCTAGCCCGGCGAATAAGGCCCGCTTATATTATGGCGGGTGGCTTAGCGCTTGGTACACTTGGATTTTTCTTATCGTCGCAAGTGCAGGGATCGAATGATTTATACTTGTTAGTAGTTAGTACTATTATTTTTTCTTTTGGGAGCTCTCCGGTATTGTTATTCACGACAAACATGATCGTAAATAGTGCTCCATCTGAAAAAGCGGGCACTGCTGCAGCTCTCTCAGAAACTGGGAATGAGCTTGGCGGGGCGCTAGGAATTGCATTACTAGGAAGTATTGGAACATACGTTTACAAAAAATTTATTGTTGAATCTATTCCGAACACGATCGATTCAAATTTAAAACAGGCTGCACTAGGAACTTTGGAAAATGCTTTGCAAGCAGCCAAGGCAGCCCCTGCAGAATCAAGTCAAATTATGGTGGAACTCATTCAGCAGTCTTACACAAAAGCATTCAATTCCGTAATGCTACTGTCCTCCTTTGTGCTTTTGGCTTTGACAGTTTTAGTTTTACTAAAACTGCGTCATTTAACTTTGGAAGCCGAGCACGGCGAAGATTAAATTAATTCTCATAGTGAGACAGCTGTTCGTTTTCTATCAGGGTTATCTTTTTCCGGCATACTGCGAAGGAAATCTTACCTTGAGGCGCTTAAAGTAATTAAAACACGATTTATCCAGGCCCAAAAGTTGAATCAACTGTGGGTAGGATATGAATTTATTAATAACACTGCCCTTAGGACTACTCATTTTAACCTTCAGCCAGGCTGGCTGGTGTCAGATTAACATTAATAAAACTCGCCAGTTAATTATGCCTGCAGATGTAACGAGCCCTTTATTAAGTGCAGAGACTTCACAGAAAATACAACCCAAGTCCATTTCTGCCAGTGAGTCAGGATCCTCTGTGGTTTCAAAAATGGCTGATAATTCTTTAGCTCTATGGTGGGACACAAGCCCGCTTAGAAATACGAATGTAGGTCGCGCGGCTGAAAAAGTTGAAAAAAATATGCGTGCGGAAGTGTCGTTTGCTGATAAGAATGCTGGTGTGGAACATAAGATTTCTTTCAAAGTATTAGCACTGCAGGCTTTAGCAAAAATTGAATACAAAGGCTGGGTTAATGCCGCACTAAATTACGATGCACGCGCGGACAAAACTGAAGCTGAAGTTTCTGAAAAAATCTCAGCTCAGCAGGATTTTGTAGTATCCCATGCTTTTACGCGTGTCGAAAATAAGTCTCAAGTTGCTTGGCGCTGGAACTGGTAATCACCAATATCTGTACGAAACTGCCGTCCATCAAATTTTACTTTTGAATTTAACTCGAGTGCTTTTCCCTTTGCAGCTTTAGCATTAGGACCCGTTGCAATGACATTAAGAACTCGGCCGCCATTTGTTAAAATTTTATCGTTCGCCTGCTTCGTGCCAGCGTGAAGTATGTAAGCTGTTTCATCTTTTGTCTGTGGCAGAAAAATCGGAATGTCTTTCAGTATTTTATCTGGGTAACCTTTGGCTGCATTAACAATGCAGATCGCATGTAAATTATTAAGTGTTATTTTCTGTAAAACACCTTGGGCTAAATTATGAAATATTTGACCGACATCACTTTTTATTAAGGGTAAAATGACTTGGGCTTCGGGATCACCCAAGCGCACATTGTATTCTAAAGCATAAGGTTCGTTATCGACAATCATCAGCCCAACAAAAAGAATTCCGCGGTACAGATAATTTTCTACTTTCATCTGTTTCACTGAGGGCTCGATAATTTGTTTTATAATTTTTGTGTATAAGTTTGGGGGAATCTCTAATGGTGCGACTGCACCCATGCCGCCAGTATTAGGACCTAGATTTTTATTCAGGAGACGTTTGTGATCTTGCGCCAAAGGCAATGCCTGAAATTCGCTGCCATTTGTTAGCACAATGAAACTAAGTTCCGTCCCCGGTAAATTTTTTTCAAGCAAAGCCCGCTCGCCAGCGGGCCCTAGAGCTTTTTCAACAAAAAGTTTTTTTGCAGAAGCTTCTAGTTCAGCTAGTGTTTTACAAATAAAAACGCCTTTGCCTGCGGCTAGTCCATCCGCCTTTAAAACGTAGGGAGTTGTGTGCTTTTTTGCCGCTTGCAAAGTACTTTCGACAGAATTCACCACTTCAGAATCTGCTGTGGGCACACCCGCTTTTTTCATGAACTCTTTAGCGAAAATTTTTGAGCCCTCAAGCTGTGCTGCTTGTTTCGAAGGGCCCACCACCAAAATGTTTGCCGCTCGCAATGTGTCTGCAAGGCCTTGAACTAATGAATCTTCGGGGCCGATGAAAACGAAACCTATTTTTTGTAACTGGCAAAACTGCACAACATGAGTGTGATTTTCTAATTCTAGCACGACGTTGTCACCTAACAGCGCAGTTCCTGCATTTCCCGGCGAGGTAAAAATTTTTGTTATATGTGAAGATTCAGATAAGCTTTTTACTAGGGCGTGTTCTCGACCACCAGAGCCAATAATTAAAGCGCGCATAAAATCTCCTTGCTGATAGTGCTGATTCTATTTACCGTAATCGGGATTACAATGTCAGTGTAAAATATAAAGGATAGCCATGGAAAAAATAGTTTTCATTTCTGGTAAAAGAACTGCGTTTGGTGCTTTCGGTGGGTCGCTAAAAGATATCTCAGCAACCGAGCTGACTGTCATTGCTGGCAAAGACACTTTAGCGAGCGGAAATGTAAAACCTGAAGATATTGATCACGTGGTTATTGGTAATGTTGTGCAAAGTGCTGCGGATGCGGCCTACTTAGCACGACATGTTGGATTAAAATTGGGCATTCCAATTAATGTTCCGGCGTACAACGTGAACCGCCTTTGTGGTTCGGGTTTTCAGTCGTGGGTCAATGCAGCACAGATGATTCTAACTGGCGAAGCCAAATGTGTGCTTGCTGGTGGAGTCGAGCAAATGTCGCAAGTTCCCTACGTGGCGCGGAAAGTGCGCTTCGATGGATTACGCATGGGAAATTTTGAGTTAGAGGATACAATGACGGCGGCCCTTACGGATGCCTATGCGGGAACGCCAATGGCCATCACGGCAGAAAACTTAGGTGAACAGTACGGCATCACGCGCGCGGCCTGCGATGAGTACTCGATAAAAACACAAAAGCGCTACAAGGCTGCCTTAGATAAAAATCTATTCGCTGCTGAGATTACCCCGGTATCGGTCACCACAAAAAAAGGCACGGTGATTATCGATAAAGATGAACACCCAAAGCCAGATGCCACGTTAGAAAAACTAGCGACCATGAAGGCGTTATTTAAAAAAGATGGTTTAGTGACCGCGGCAACAGCGTCAGGGATTGTTGACGGGGCTGCATGCTCGGTGATTTGTAGCGAATCATTTGCAAAACAAAAAGGTTATAAGCCTTTAGCTCGGCTAGTTTCTTGGGCCAGTGTCGGGTGTGATCCAAAAATTATGGGTATCGGTCCCGCTGGTGCCGCACGAAAAGCATTACAAAGTGCAGGGCTAACATTAGAGCAAATGGATTTGGTCGAAGTGAACGAGGCCTTCGCTGCGCAGTACTTGTCGGTGGAAAAAGAATTAAAATTAAATCCAGAAAAAACCAATGTAAATGGTGGCGCCATAGCTGTCGGACATCCGCTCGGAGCTTCTGGAGCACGAATCATGAATCACTTGGTTTACGAGCTGCATCGTCGGGGCGGTAAATACGCTCTGGGCTCAGCGTGTATTGGCGGTGGTCAGGGAATCGCAATTATTATCGAGCGCATGTAAATTGTATAAAATTAAGCGAGTTCGCTGCAATTAGTAGCGAACTTCATCCAACATTTTTTTAAAGTCTGGATATTTTTCTGGAGCCACATAGAAACGATCAATCACGCGCGCGCCTTCGTATTTTTCAAAGATTTGCGTGGCAATATTAATCGGAGAGGGCACATCCCAACGGTCGTATTGATCAACCACGAAGATGTTCATGCGCTCCTCTGGATTCGTTGAGTGATATTTTGATAAGCGAACATTAGAGCTTGCATGTATGACGTCACGGTCTTTTTCGAAAAACATTTTCTTAATGCGCTCAATACGTGATGTTTCTTGATTATGTAATTCTAGCGCCACACGAAAGGGTTTTCGCTGGGAAATTCTTTGTGCCCACGGGTTTTTTACGCTGTCTAAATGTTGGTACAACTTGGAATCAGTGTACCCAATGTAGTCCTGGTGATCTGCTGGAATAAAAAATTTGCAGTCATCTGACGACAAATACCGGTTCAGCATTTCTTCATAGATAATGCTTTTGTGATGAAAATAGACCATCAAATGCATATGGTGCCGAGAAATTAAAAAATCATCAAAAGCATAGAGTGCACGACGGTTCAGAGCTAAGTAAGCGGTGCTGTTCACGATATGCAAAGTCAAATTCTGCATCAGCCAATCTTTATCGATTTTGCCATAATTGATGCCGCAGAAAAAAGAATCACGCTCCAGATAATCCATTCGATCGGCATCCAACTCGGAACTGACGATTTGGCTAAGCAGTGGACGAAAATTAATTCCACCCTCGGTAAAAAGTGTTTCATCACAAGCTAAGTTTTTATCGATTAAAAAAGCCACGTGCTCTGGCAAAATATCGTTGAAATTATTTTTAATGATGTCTGCAACAGTAGATTCAGTTACAAATTTAATCGTGTAGTCTTCGTGGTTGGCCTGGCGGTTCTGATCTAATTTTTGGTCGCTATAGATTTTTATATTTAATTTTTTAAGTTGTGGCATGACCTGTTCAGTTGTGTGACTTAGGGGTCCATGTCCGATGTCGTGTAAAAGTGAAGCTAGCTTTACTAATTGTCGTAAGCGATTCTTCGTTGAGACCTTGCCAAACGGATAGGCGCGAAATATGGAATCGAAAACTTGGCCGGCAACGTAGCTAACACCGATGGAATGCAGAAAGCGGTTGTGGGTTGCTCCTGGAAAGCTGAACTCAGAAAAGCCGAGCTGTTTAATTTGTCGCAGGCGTTGAAATTCGACGGACTCAATGACAGCGACTTCACCGTCATTCAGTTGAATCGAGCCATGTATAGGGTCACGTATTTCCATGGGCTAAACGTACCTGCTCAGGAATTTTATGTAAAGCGAAGTAAGACTGGTTGCCGCGTATCAGACCGCTACAAATAGGTTCAAAATGGCCACTGAAGAGCCACGAAAAGATGATCACAAAAATCCACAGTATCATAATAAGAAACTAATTATTGTTGTTTAAGTATATGAAATATCGAAATAAATACAAATACAAATATAAAAACTGATCACACAAGTGAATAATTAGTATTAAATATCCGATCAGTATACTAATCTAATCAGGTCAGTAAACAGCGGTGTTAAAGCCCAAGAGGGCGGCACTGCAAATCAACCAGGAGGATTTTAATGAATAAGTTGAACGTAAGTTTAAAAATTGTAGCGGGTTTAGCAACGGCTCTTGTAGGAGTCGGCTGTGCAAAGTCTGCATCGGACATAAAGCTAGTTCCAACAGCGTTGTCTATGACTGGGTCAAGCCAGTCAACAACGTTGGCAAACTATAAAAAGGCGCATCCATTATTACAGCTGTTAGCGCCGACTGCAGTAGCATTAGCCCCACCGGCAATGACGGATTCAGGCACGCGAGTTATCGCTCTGAATAAGGCTTGGGTCATTGTAAAAGAAATTGAATTTAAATTAGCCGAAGTAGCAGGTGCGGCAGAAGTCGAAGGCAGCGAAGTGAAATTTCGCGGACCTTATTTTGTAGATTTATTATCTACAACTCCAGCATCATTCGGTGCGGCAGAAGTTCCAGCAGGTGTATACCGCCGCGTGAAAATGAAGTTAGAAAAAGATTCTTCTATACCAGCAGGACTTGGTGCACCAGCACAATTATCAGGAAACAGCATCTATCTTGAAGGAAATGTTTCAGGTCAGCCATTTTCTTACTCGGCACCAGATGGTACTGAGTTCAAAATTGCTGGCCCAGGTGGTGTGACTCTAACTGAAACTTCAAACATGGTTATCGGCGTAAAGGTGTCAGATCTTTTTCGTCTAATTAATATGGACGCAGTTTTTGCTGCAACGAACAGAAATATTTCTGATGCAAATCGGATTTCAACTGGATCTGTTAGCGCATGTCCATTAATAGATAATTCTTTACGTGATATTGCAGCTTGTTTTCGTAAGGGCTTAGAAAAAGCCGGCAAGTTCGGTAAAGACAGTGACAACGACGGTGAAATCGAAGCTGGCGATGATGAAGTTCAAGATTAATTGTGAGCTTATTGCAAAGTATTAAAGTATTAAATAGTGTTGAAGAATAATAATTCAAGGAGGTAGTCATGAAACCAAATATTCAAAATTACCATGACTACCTTGAATTTTTAAAAGACTGGACAGAATATCTTAAGGAACAAGAGAGCGGGTTCAGTTTACGGAAGATAGCTAAAGAGGCAGGGATCGCTTCAGGTTATCTTCCGATGTGTTTTAGCCGCAAACGGAAATTATCATTAAAGTTCTATGAAAAAATAAAACCCTTCTTAAAATTATCTGTAAAAGAAAAGCGCTTCCTTGATTTGTTGCGCGTGATTGCCGAATCAGAAGTTGCAAAAGAGAGAGTTCAAGCTTTGACAGACTTACAAAAATTAGGTGACTACAAAGAAAACCATCACTCAGAATTAGAGGCTCACCAGTATTTAAGTCGTTGGTACTATGTCGCTATTCGTGAATTAGTTAATTTATCAGATTTTAAAAATGAACCTGCCTGGATTCAAGAACGGCTGCGTGGACGAATTTCTCAAAAGGAAATTGCAGATGGAATGCAGTTTTTGATTAAGTATGGTTTTATTATAAAAAACTCATCGGGCAGATTTAGAGTTGCAGAAAAGCAGCTGAGTTGTCATGACGGTGTATACAAAATTTCGTTAGGCGAATTTCACAGCCAAATGCTAGATATTGCTAAAAATTCCATCGATGAAGTATCGCGCGACGAACGCATTTTGTTGGGTCACACAGTAGCACTGAGTAAAGAGCAATACGATAAAGTCCAAGCAATTTTACGAGATGCTATAAACAAGATTGAGACTGTGGATAATACATCACAACCAGAAACTGAAGTATATCAAATCGAAGTAGCAGCTTTTCCATTAACAAAAAAAACTACTGGTAGCAGTGGGAAAGTGGGAGAATAAGAATATGAAAACTGTGGTAACAATTTATTTGGCATTATTTTTAATAGTTTTATGTGGCTGTAAAAAAAATGATGCTGGCGGGACAACCGCTGGAAATCCTTTGGTTAGTTTTTCGATGGCTGGGTCTTCGGCTCCCGCGACCGTAGCACTAAATAATATGAAGTTGCCTTTGTTGGGTGCTTTTCTGAACCATGCGGTAGCGCTGCCACCGCCCGTTTTAAAAGACTCTACTAACGTAGCCATCAACTTAAATGAAGCCTGGATATCTGTGAAGCAGGTTGAATTTAAGTCGACTGAAACTGTAAGTGCCGGAGAAGTGGATGGGGACAGTGTTAGTTTTGAAACACCAACCGCAATTAATTTGATTGCATCGACGGTGCAAACTTTTGGACAGGCGCGAGTAGGTTCATCGCTTCGAAGAATAAAAATGCAATTACACAACGTGGATGTGCCCCCGTCGGGTGCGCCAGCTGGACTGCTCGGCAAAAGTTTTTATTGGCAGGGCACCGTCGGAGTCCGAAGTTTTACTTTTACTTCCACTGAAGGCTACGAATACGAATTAGCGGGACCCAATGGCGTCGCTTTATCGGAGAACTCAAATATTTTATTAAGCATTCAAATTGCTAACTTGTTCAGAAAAATAGATATGAGCAACGTCACAGATGGTGCGGTTATAAATCAAAACACGCGTGTGCCGGCAACAAGCCCGTGCCCGTTGATAAATGCTTCGGCAGCTGATATCTACACGTGCTTCAAAGACGGCCTGAAAACAGAAGCAAATATTGGAAACGATGACGCCAATGACGGCGAACTAGCAGGCGATCAAACAGTAAAATAAATCCGCACTTCGCCATCTGCACCTGACGTCCATCATTTTTTTTGGGCATCGGTCACGCGATGTCTTTTGCACTCTCAAGGTGTATGGAAAACATACGTCAAACAGATAAATACCTTTTTAAAAACACAAAATTTCAGCCAGCTCATGGGGGAGATCTGCGAAATAAAAGAAGTGGGCGATTTTCACGTCCGCTTTCTTCGCGCAGGTCGCATCACATCGTGTTTAAAATTATAAAATCAAATTTGCGAAATCGAAGTTTCAGACACCCCAAGAATTTCATAACTGTGCAAAAGATTCTTAAAAAGTATGCAAAAATGTTTAACGTAAAAATTGAACAAATTAGTTACCAGCATGACCATATCCACATCCGGGCACGCTCTGAACGACGTTCAAATTATCACTATTTTTTTAGGGTTTTCACGGGGCAAATAGCACAACAGCTAAAGGTGACCGATACCCCTGATCGCAAAAAGAATAAGGCGGGTGATTTTGAAAAAATTGTGCTTTGGAAAACGAGGCCTTTTACGCGGATTATAAAAGGTCTTAGGCATGAAATTACAGTTCGAAATTACATACAGTTGAACGAGTGCGAGATTAACGGGATCATTCCATACCGAAAAACAAGGCTACGGGGATTAACCGTGCGGGATTGGATTATGTTGTGGATTAAACCGCCGCGTGACCGATACCCCTTGGGGAACAGGTTTTAATGGGGGCTTTGGTCATGGGAAAAGTGAAATTAACGTGACCTTAGGCTAGATTTTTGATTATGCATTTAGGTTTTCTCATATTGATCCGAATAGTTGTCCAAGAACGAGACAACACTCTCATAACAGAGAGTACCCAGCGCAAAGAAGCTTAGGAATAGCTTCTACTTGGTGAAATGGATTTTGCCAGGAATAAAAAAGCGCCTTCAAGGAGGAAGTATGGGAATGCGTATAAGTACAAACGTGAGCGCCCTAAATGCTCATCGTTATTTAGGGACTACGAAAGTAGCCTTAGATAAATCGATGTCGCGACTTTCATCGGGGTCACGTATTAATAAGGCCGCTGACGATGCGGCAGGTCTTGCTCTATCTGAAAATTTTCGCGCTCAGATGCGCGGATTAAAACAAGCCTCAAGAAATGCTCAAGACGGAATTTCCATGATCCAAACTGCAGAAGGCAGCTTAGGTGAAATCGGAAATATCCTGATTCGTTTACGAGAACTCAGTGTGCAAGCTGCTTCCGATACCATCGGTGATCGTGAGCGCGCCCTTGTAGACATTGAATTCGGACAAATGCTTGAAGAGATCGACCGTATTGCAAGCTCTGCAGAATTTAACGGTACTCCACTGCTTTCTGGCATGGGCGACCTGTTAGAATTTCAAGTTGGTACCAAAAACTCACCAGATTTAGATCGACTTTCATTTGACGCTTCCGCGGCAGACGCGGGGACGCAAGCCTTGGGAGTTAATTTAACCGGTGCCATGGATAAAATTACCGCCCAGGAATCTTTGGGCGCGCTAGATAACGCAATTAACTTTGTCAGTGGTATGCGCGCCAATTTTGGAGCGTTGCAAAGCCGCATGTCCTCAACTGTAGATAATATTAATGTCAATTTAGAAAACATTGCTTCGGCGAACTCACGAATTCGTGACACAGATATCGCTGAAGAAAGTTCTGAAATGGCACGACAAAATATAATGCTGCAAGCTGGAACTTCGGTTCTGGCCCAGGCAAATCAGCAACCTGCACTAGCTTTAACTCTTTTAGGAAAAGGGTAGATGAAGACGTAAGAACTCTTCTTAAAGTGTAGGCGACGACAGCTGGTATGAACGAGATGCTTCCTGCGATTGAAGGGCTTGTCATGTAAGTGATGGCCCGGCTTCAAACAAACTTTGTTCTGGAAGAAATCTGGGTGACCGATACCCCTGGATTTTGTGGGACGGAGATTAAAATTTAGGTGTACTTGATTTGTCATGATGATGAATTGAGTATTTTTGTACAACCGTCAGAAACGGATTTCTGACTTACCAAGGAAAGGACCATTCAAGGATGAATAACATACACGGAGGATAATTATGGGAATGAGAATAGCGACCAATATTCCGGCGCTGAATGTGCAGCGGAATTTATACGGTCTTAACATAGACATGGGCACGACGATGGCGCGA
Organism: Bdellovibrionales bacterium; assembly: GCA_043754975.1. GTDB lineage: Bacteria > Bdellovibrionota > Bdellovibrionia > Bdellovibrionales > Bdellovibrionaceae > Pseudobdellovibrio. The sequence continues at coordinate 10,189 of JAYUTU010000416.1, forward strand.
TTGTCATCGGGGTACAGGATTAACAAAGCATCAGATGATGCTGCGGGCTTAGCAATTTCAGAAAATCTGAAGGCGCAGATTCGTGGTTTTAAACAGGCCAATCGAAACGCCAATGATGGAATTTCGCTTGTGCAAGTGGCTGAAGGCGGGTTGAACGAAGTAACGTCGATGTTGACGCGTCTTCGAGAGTTAGCCGTGCAGGCCGCATCGGACACAATTGGTGACCGAGAACGGGTTTACGTTGATATTGAATACCAGCAGCTGAAAGAAGAGATCGACCGCGTTGCGCAAACGACGCAGTTTAATGGAACACCATTATTGAACGGTCAAGGCGGCATGTTAGATATTCAGATTGGTGTGAACAACGTCGAGTTCCAAGACCGAATCACGTTTGATGCAAAAAGCAGTAATGCCAGTGTTCAAGCAATGAATCTGATGGAGCAAAGTGTTGCCGGTAAAGAGTCAGCCAGGAACAGTTTAGCAGTTGTCGATGATGCCATAAATTACGTGAACGGAATTAGAGCCAATTTAGGAGCTGTGCAAAACCGATTACAAACTGTATCGCAAACATTGCAAACAACTGACGAAAATTTTTCGGCGGCAAATTCACGAATACGTGATACTGACATTGCTGAAGAGTCCAGCCGGTTAGCACGTAATAATGTTTTGTTACAAGCTGCAACTGCAGTTCTGGGACAAGCCAATACGCAGCAACAGCTCGCACTGAAACTGTTAGGATAAAAAATGAATGAAGTGAAAACACTAAAAATAGATTTACAAAAAAAATAACGAAGCATTTTTCTAAAAAAATGCTTCGTTATCAGTCTGATTCGTCTACTGGATTTTAACTTAAAATCTGAAATGGAATACTAATTGAGTGTCGCTTGAATTTCTTTGTTGTGAAGTAGCCAGCGTAAAATAATTTTATTGGTCTTCGTGAAATCGATTTTGTCAGCCTCAGCTAAAACAGCAAGCTCTGTTTTTATCTCAGCGGCGTGCAACGGCTTTTCAAGATACGCCCATTCAATGGCAACGTGCGGAGCTTTCCATACGAGTGCAGCAGCTTTACGAATTTCTTGTGGGTAGGAATAAACGGGTAACTCAACCGTGTTTGTTGCACCGTCTTTTAAAACGACAGGCAGCACAGTCCGCGCATTTTCTTTTGCAAAAATGTAGTGTCCAGAAATTGCCTGAACGACGGAAGCAAGCTCTTCGGTAACTGCGTGCTCAAACCAACCGCGAGTAGCTTCAACCCGCGCTTGACCATAACTTTCCTCAAAAGAAATCGATCCTCCGCCCAAGGCGTGCAAATTGTGCTGGATCAACTCAGATTTTACTTTCTCAGCAAATAAATTAAACTGACGCTGCATTGTTTCTATTTCTGCTGCAGTAAAAGCGTATGTTTTTGATCCGATGGTTCCTTGGTTGTAATTTGGATCTGCCAAAAGAGCGTTAAACTTTTCAATCCAAACATGAGCCAAATCTTTTTCTGACAAATTAATTACGGCTGATAGACCACCAAGGCGGGCGATTTCTTCTGCTACAAAATCCTTTTCTAAAGTAAAAACCTGTTCAGAGCGTGCCGGCCAAATCGGGTACAGTGGTGCACGCACTTGAATCAACCGCACTTCGTTTTTTAGCAAAGACAGAAACTTGTACCGGTCAGTAGCTAAATTCATGGCGTAAGCTTCTGCGTCTAATAATACATTTTGTACGGGCTTTGTTGGCACTCCGGGATCGTCGCTGATTTTAGCCTGTGAAATAAATTGATTTAATATGCGGACTGGTAGTGTTTCAATGCCGTACTGGTAATTTCCGCTTGCGTAAGAAACGATAGAGCGAGCAGCGTCACCACGGTTACAATCAGCATAAATGTTCACACGAGTATCCGTACAGAAAACTGGAGCATCTTTTGGGATTTCAATATTTTTATACAGATACTGCATCGTTACCAAGTCATGCGCCAAAGCCGGTGCATTCTTTTGTAGTTTGTCACCGTTCCATGATGATTCTTCGAAGCGTGAGTACTCCATCACTGAACTCGAGCTAATTATACCCTCTGGAGCTGCCATATTTTTATAGTAGCTAAGTGCTAGCCCACGGCGATCTGCACCGTCATAATTTGCAGTCAAGTTACCAGCAAAATTGTGTCGCAAGCCCAGCACGTGACCTATTTCATGCGCGATGACTTCAAAAACATAATCTTTCACGGCCTTTTGCATAGCTTCTTTGCTGATAGATCCAGATGCAGAGCCTTCGATAAATTGAATAGATTTTGAAAATTCTTTGACAACATTTCTGCGGCAAAGCGTATTTTGCTTAAAACCGTTTAAGCTAAATTGTCTCTGTGAGCCTTCGATCACGCGAACTCTTTTCTCGATAGCAGCTTCGGTAAAAGCTGATGGAAAGAAAACTTGCGCGTGAGTGACTTCGCCTGAACGCGGATCAATGTGGGCGTCTGCGAACGCATAACCAGCAGAATCCCAATTGGTCCATTGTACGATATTGTAATCAGGATTTGGTGCCGTTAGCTCAGAATCAGTCAGCTCGATGACTTGAATTTTATTTTCACCCAAAGTTTTATTCCAATACAAAATTCCGTTTCGAACAGTTTCCTTGTAGTCAGCAGGAGTATTCGCAGAGATCGCAAAAATGATTGGTTTATTCAAATTGAATTTCATCGCGTAGTTAATCGTGTTGCCGTGCACATCAAGTAAAGGGTTGGCTTCAAAGTAGCCAACCTGATCAAAACCAGGAGACTTCGTCGGAATAAAGTTTGGATCTGGATTGTATGGAGCCAAGTAATAGCGAATTTCTAATGGCACTAGCGTGTCCATTTGAACTTGAGCAATCTGTCGGATGAAAAAACGATTATTACTGAAATCAACACTTTGCAGGTAACTGAAGTTAACCTCGACTGATTTCCAAGCGGCCGATTCTGGAAAATCAGACCCTGCCATTTCGGAAACGGTAATGAGTCTGCGCATGCCAAGATTAAAATCGATCGTAATATCAGTCGTGGTTTGATTTAAAATTTCAAATTCTGCAAGCGGCAAAAATGATTTTGGGTTATTAATTCCAACAGTCCGACCGGCAGTTGCTTCTAACATGTAAACGCGCTCGTTTTTTAAAGTAAAATAAACAATGCGGCTTTGCAGAGATGAAAATAAAGGTGTCGGAACTTGCGACAGCATATTTGTCGTTAACAAAAATTCTTTCTCAAGAGCCGTTCTGGCGATCACGACGTGGGCCATATCTTTTTTTGCAGTCGGCTCCACTTCTGTTGGAACTGACTGAAAGGAATCTTCTACTGCTAGAGCTGCTTTGAATTCTGGCGCTGGATCGATGCCTAGGCGCGGATCATTTTTAGTACATGCGACAAAGAAGAATGCACTTAAAATTAGAAGCACACTTTTTAGCGACATGCTTTTTCGAAGCATGCTTTTCGTAAGCGCGTTTTGCGAAAATGCGAAAAAAAATCGATTTGAAAAAATAGCTGCCATATCCCCACCTTTTGACATCATAAAATGTAGTAGACAGGTATCAGGGTTGGGTAGGGCCGGCAACAGCAAAAGCTTGCAGTTGCATAAAATAAAGGCTTAATTTTCTGAGCTGGTTTGAGATCGTAACCAGCTGTAAGTTTCGTCGTCCAAGGCTTGATTTGGGAGAAACTTGAGGTTCTAATCGCAAGCTATGGAATATAGAAAATTAGGAAATTCGGGTCTGAGGGTTAGTCAGCTTTCGTTTGGGTCTTGGATCACATTCGGCAAACAGTTGGACAGCACGTTGGTTGAAGACTGTATAAAAACTGCTTTTGAAAATGGGATTAATTTTTTTGATAATGCCGAAGTTTACGCTCTTGGTAAATCAGAAACGCTGATGGGGGAAGCCTTCAAAAAGCTGGGTATTCAGCGTAATGAGTATGTGCTGACGACAAAATTTTTCTGGGGCATTGAAAACCGTATCAATTTTAAGGATACATTAAATCGAAAGTATTTAATGCAGGCTATTGATGGGTCGTTAAAACGACTGGGGACTGACTTTGTCGACGTGGCGTACTGCCACCGCTACGATCCCGAGACTCCCATTTCAGAAATTGTTTTTGCGATGGACCAAATGATTCGCGATGGAAAAGCACTATATTGGGGAACGAGTGAATGGCCAGCGCAAGCTATCGATCAGGCCTTTGATTTTGCCGTTGAAAATAGACTGCATCGGCCAATCGTCGAGCAGCCACAGTATAATTTAGTGTCTAAAAACAAAGTTGAGAAAGAATATTCTGCGCTTTATAAAAAAATGCATTTGGGGTTAACAACCTGGAGCCCGCTGGCTTCGGGGCTGCTGACCGGAAAATATTTGAACGGAATTCCAGAGGGGTCACGAGCAGCAATGCCGACGCTGACGTGGTTGAAAGACGAAATTTTGCAGCCAAAAAATTTGCAGCTGGCTGTGAAGCTGAAGGCAATTTCAGATAAAACTGGAATTTCGATGGCGCATTTGGCAATTGGCTTTTGCACTTTGAATCCCCATGTGAGCACTGTAATTTTGGGGGCCAGTAGCGTGGAACAACTCAAAGACAATTTGCAGACCTTAAAAGTACTCAGTCGAATACACGATATTAAATCTGAATTAGATCGACTTTAAAGCCTAAAATAAAATTCTCAGTGCGTGCTATTTATTTTTTTTACGATAGATAGCTCGGGCTGCTTTTCCCTTTGCTTGTCTGATTTTTTTTCTCTCAGCCTGGGTAACCACGCCGTCTTTTTTTGCGCGTGCCTTCAGGCGCTTAACGCGCTCTCGTTGCATCAGGGCGCGAGGTGAGTTTTGAAATCGTTCTTTTACTTTGGGCTCTGGTGGTGCGGTTCGCACGTACCTTGCGTCAGGTGCCTGTGCGTAAGACGTTTGAATTAACAAGAGCGAAAAACAGAGCAAGATAATTTTCATAAAAGTCCTTAAATCTAAGTTGGTAGATAAGTAACGATAACCTGTTTTTGGGTTTTGCGTCTAAATAAATTAATAGATGAAAGAAAAAAGTATTTGGTTACTGCTGGCGCCTCATTGTGGGACATGTTCGATTTAAGTCTAGTTTCAAGACCACCTTTTTCAGGTAAGTCCTGGCAAAGCCGATAGATAAATAGTGAAGACACAATCAGTAATTCATATGGTAATTCGGACATTAATTTTTAGTGCGGCACTTATTTTTTTAGTCAGCTGTGCCCATAGTCCCCAAAACAATCCGCGGACTGTCACGTCAGATCTGTTTCCGAATGAAATTTCACGATCTGAGTATTACCGCGAGCTAGCCTGGGGCTATGATCGTGAAGGCAAAATTCCAGAAGCAATTGAACTTTTTCGTTTGGCGCTTATGCACGATCCAACAAATGTAAAGGCACGACTGCAATTGGCGGATGCATTTCGCTCAGAAAAAATTGATCACTTGGCAAGTGCCCAGTTAACTGAGGTTCTAAAAATCGATCCCACGAATGAGTTAGCATTAAGAAAATTGGGGAATTTGTATTTAGATTCTCAGATTTACTCAAAAGCTAAAAATGTCTTCGATCAATTGTTAAAAATTAACTCTAACGATGAGAAATCTTTGTGGGCATTGTTTTATATTAGCAAGCTTGAGCAAAAATATGACATAGCTTTGGCGTATTTAAATCGAATTGAGCAACAAATTAAATCCGCTTCAGCCCAGCTAGCAATTTCTAGCGAGAAAGCTTCGATTTATCGACTTCAAAAGAATTGGTTGCAGGAGAAAAAATATCTTGTGACGGCAAATGATTTAAAGCCAAATACATTTTCGCATGTAACAGTGCTGGCCGATTCCTTTTTTCGGTTCAAAGAATGGCAGAAGGCTGTAGATCTTTTGCAACGGTACACGGATACAAGTGATTTTAATTTTGAAATTTCAGAAAAGTTGGCTTTTGCGGCTTTGAAAATTCAGGCTTATGAAATTGCTTTACGTGAGTATAATAAGCAGCGACCGTTTACTTTTGATTCGTACATGACAGATATGAAAATTTCACACACTTATTTTTTGTTAAAGGATTACAAATCAGCAGCAACTCAGTACGAGTATTTGCTGACAGTTCGTAGCGATGACGAAGCGAAATACTTTTTAGCCAAAGTTTATCAGTTAACAGACCGCGAGTCTGAATCTGTTGACTTGCTAGACCAGCTGACGGCAGTGTCCGAATACTTTGGCGAAGCACAAGCTGAAATAGCGGACGTTGAAAAAAGAAACGGACAGGTTGATGACGCTGTTAACCGGCTGCGTAAAGCGCACACGAAGCGCCCGGATTTACTGATATTATATAATCGATATGCAGATATGATGATTCAAAATAACCGCTTTGTTGAAAGCGTTGCCTTGTTAGAACAGGGAATTGGGTTTCATCCCGACGATGAAGAGCTGCGGTTCAAAATTTCCTTTGTTCATTATCGACTCAATAACCAGAAGTCATTTAAGAAACAGCTGGCTAAGGCCATTGAAATCAATCCGCAGAATGCCGAAATTTATTCAGGACTTGCAGAGCTTTGGTTTGCAAAGGGTAAAAAACCCGCCGAGGTTGAGCAATTTGTAAGGCAAGCCTTAGAGTTGAAATCAAATAATAAAAACTTAAAGCCGTTGTTAGCCTGGGCGCTACTGGAACAGGATAAGGCCGTGGCAGCTATTGCTTTATTCGAGGAATATTATGAAGAAAATCCGCAAGAGTATTACTACGTGAAGACCTTAGCAGATATCTACAGATTCGGAAATGTTTCAACTAAGGCTGATCAATTTCAGTATGTTGCCTCTGCACTAGGGGCTGATTCTGTGTTGAAAGAAAAACTTCTAGATAAAATGCTGAAGGGGCCATCGCCAAGCGATCCTATGGACGCTAGCAAAGCACGGATGCCGGCCAGCTTAGAAAATTACTAACCGTAAAGACTAAAAATTATGAAATCGAATTCTTTCATCATTCTGTTAGTAAGCCTTATTGTTGCCCTTACTGGCTTTTTGCTAGCGCAGAAGCTGGGCTGGACCGGGGCTTTAGACATTCAAGAACAGTCGCGTGATCAAAGCGGAGTTTCAGTAGCTGTAAAGCTGGATTCAACCAACGACGGACCAAGTTGTGAAAAATTTCAGTACATGGAGCTGCATTTCAGCGGTGAGCTCGGTGAAAGTTTACGAGTCGTTACTAGTTGTAAGCTGTTTGCCGATAAAAATAACTTTTTAAAAATTCCGTTTCAGCACATTTTTACGTTCCCACCGCAAAGCGGAGAATTTACGACTCAAATTGACACCAAGATTTATATAAAAAATCACCAGTCGACGTGGTCTAAAAAATGGAAATTAGCGGCATTTTATTTTTCTAATTCAGACCAAGATCGCGTTCTTGTCTTGAAAAAAAATTTAAATTTAGATGTGCATGATTTTTTCAATAGTGGAACAAACTAGGTTTTGAGCTAGTCGTGAAAAGCAGAACTGACTAAGGTCTCTGGACGTTTTCGACTTTGATTCAGTCTAGATTTCACAGTGTCGACTTCATTCTCTTTCAATTCAGCTAAGTCATTGAAAGAATTAGGAATGATGAAAGCAGTGCAGTACGTCGTCATTCTATGCTTAACCTTGCTGGTATATGGTCATACTGCTGCCGCTGATACTTGCACCCCTGTCAAAAAGCCTACGAAATATTTAGTTCGCAAATTAGATTATCCTGCATCCATTCTGCGAGTGCTTGGCCTAGAGCCAGTCTTCGGTGCACGGGGCAGTTTGCCAGAGCTGATCAAGGCAAATAATTTGAAAGATGTTAATTTGATTGAGCCCGGAATGGAAATACAAATTCCGTTTCGCTGTGAAGAACAAGTGCAAGTCTGGATCGCAATCGATCGCGGACAAGATCGTATGCTGACTCTTGAAAAATCAACGAGCAGCGGCTCTGGTTCAAATGTTGGTTTAAATACTGGTTTAAACAGCAGCGCAAATTCTGGCCCAGATTCTAGCGTCGTCGTGATACCGCAGGAAAAAGTTCAGAAAAATACGATCGACATCATCAACGAAGACACTTTGACTGGAAAAGCAGTTTCAACAGAAGGCGCACCCAGCGAAGATGCTGTCTCAGAAGCCTTACGGTACCGAATGATTT
>JAYUTU010000417.1:0-8313 GCA_043754975.1 Bdellovibrionales bacterium
CCTTTGATATTGGTGCCGTGTATACCAATCATGATTACGAGCCCTATGCCGTGGCACGAGATACAGCAGTCGAAAAATGGTGTGATACTAAAAAAATCGAATTTAAAAGCTTTAAAGATCAGTGCATTTTTGAAAAAAATGAAGTCGTCAGCGATTTAGGTAAGCCGTACACTGTGTACACTCCGTATAAAAACAAATGGCTTAAAAAATTACAACCTGGTGATCTAAAAGCCTACCCCGTCGAATCTGTTGAAAACCAATTCTTAAAAACAAAAAGTATTTCTTTACTGCCAACTTTACAGCAAACTGGTTTTGAAAATTCGGACTTTCAATTTGCACCCAAACTAATAAAGAAAATGACCCTCGAGCAGTATGCAGACAAAAGAAATTTTCCAGCTGTGAAAAATAGCACGTCGCACTTGGGGATTCATTTTCGATTTGGAACTCTCAGTGTGCGCGAAGCTGCCAAGGTAGCCCAAAAATTTTCAGACGTGTGGTTGAGTGAATTGATCTGGCGAGATTTTTTTATGCAGATTCTCTGGCATTACCCAGGTGTAGAGAACAAAAGTTTTAGACCCCAGTACGAAAATATTGCGTGGCGTACAGACTCTTCTGATTTTGAAAAGTGGTGTCAGGGAAAAACGGGTTATCCCTTAGTCGACGCGGGGATGCGCGAATTAAATGCGACTGGATATATGCATAACCGCGTGCGCATGGTGGTGGCCTCTTTTTTAACGAAACATCTGTTAATGCATTGGAAATTGGGTGAAAGATACTTTGCAGAAAAACTTTTAGATTATGATTTATCTGCAAACAACGGCAACTGGCAGTGGGCGGCAGGAACAGGTTGTGATGCGGCACCTTATTTTCGAGTTTTTAATCCTGAGACGCAGTTAGAAAAGTTCGACGAAAATCATACCTACGTGAAGCAGTGGGTGCCTGAGTTTGGTACTGCGGCCTACCCAGCCCCGATGGTCGATCATGTTTTTGCGCGCGAGCGAGCTCTCGGCGCGTATAAAAAAGGTTTAGGCAAATAGTAAAAAATTAAGTAGTATTAGAGTCATGCACGTGATTTGCAAAAGCCCTTATCAAGCCGAAATTTCCTTCAAGGACGGAGTTATTCACGTCATTGGTTCGGTGGATTTATTAGACCTGGTTGCTCAAAAACGGAAGCTCTTTGGAGATGATCCAACACGTTGGCCAGCACTTGATACTCTGACATCAAGCGACGATCTGCTGCTGAATGAGTTTATTTTAAAATGTAAATCTGAATTTAAATTAGACTATGAACATGCTGAGCTCTGTCACTGCCGCATGGTACCTACCGAAAAAGTTTATGACGGCATCAAGCAGGGATGCATTTCGATCGATGATATCGGTCGCACCACGCTGGCTGGAACGGGCTGTGGATCCTGCAGACCTGATATCGAAAAACTGCTGACGCAGTTTCGTTTAGCTACTGATCCGAAATCCTAATTAAATCATCGAGTTTTGCTTCCACTTCAGCCATCGACTTGTTGACCCAGGCCCCCGACGATAGCAGATGCCCACCGCCATTAAAGGCCCGTGCCCAATCCAGAGCCTCGGTGCCGCTTCGGCTGCGAAAACTGAGTTTTAGGTCGTGAGCGCTGATTTCACGAATGACGATGGCAGTTGCTAAAGAATTTATTTGCATAAATAAATCGACTAAATCACTGACTTGATCCTCTTCGACTGCAAATTTTTGCAGATCATTTTTAAGAATTTTTATAATAGCAATGGTGTTGTTTCGTCTGTAACTAACCTGAGTAATTAAGTAGGATAGAAAATTCATTTTTTGAATATTCCAATGCGCAAAAATCTGTTGTTGAATACTCTCGTAATCAATTCCCATCAGCAGCAGCTCGCTGGCCATCTGGAAGGGTTTTTTAAAATTGCGGATGTGTTTAAAATTTTGAGTATCAAATATTAAACTTGCATACAGTGCCGAAGCCATTTGTCTGTCGATCGCAATCGTCAGCTGCTTTATTAAATCGTATACAATTTCACCAGTGCATGAGGCATCTTCGTCGATATAGGTGCTCGACTTTTTAGTGGCGTAGTCCGTGGGAACATGATGATCGATAAAAAATATTGGAACCGCAAGTGCTGCCATATTTTCGTAAAGCGGTGAACACAATTTTGGATCATGGGTATCAAAAATAAGTACTAAGTCTACTGGGGTCAGCACGCCGTCACTAAGAAACGCTGAGGACGGTAATTTTTCAGTTAAAAAACGGTACCGGGCCGGGATCTTATCTGCATGAAAGAAGTGAACGATCTTGTTCATTTTTTTAAGTGCTAGATACATGGCAATTTCACTACCGATACCGTCGCCATCAGAGCTTTTATGAGTCGATAGGATGATATTTTGCGCTTTTTTTATTTGTTCCAGGATCAGCATTTTATTAGCCTACTTTGACGCACCATGGTCTGTCCTCAGTGATTGTTCAATAGTGGAAGTTTTGGTATAAAATAGGGCTTTTGTAGAGTGTTCAAACGAATTTAATGCAACCTGAAAGGTCTAACAATGGCTCAAGACGTATTGCCTATCACACTTCGTGGTAAACAGATGATGGAAACTGAATTGAAGAAGTTGATGCTTGAGGAAAGACCGGCCGTTATTCGCGCGATTGAAGAAGCAAGAGCCCACGGTGATATCAGTGAAAATGCCGAATACGACGCCGCCAAAGAACGACAATCCATGATCGAAGGTCGCATCGGCGAGATCCAAGGTAAATTAGCCGGCGCCGAAGTTGTGGTTCCGTCAGCAATTAAATCGGACCGCATTGTGTTTGGTGCCACAGTCGACATGATCGATACAGAAACAGATGAGAAATTAACGTATCAAATTGTTGGCGTGGATGAGGCCGATGTAAAACAAAACAGAATTTCTATTATGTCTCCCTTTTCGCGCGCAATGATTGGTAAAAAAATTGGTGATCTAATTACAGTACAAAGTCCAAAGGGCGACAAAGAATACGAAATTCTGGCATTTAAATTTATCTAAATGAGTCGAGCCGTTATCGACCAAGCAGGCTTTAAAGTCTGCACCGTTGGTCTTATTATCAGTTTAGTTTTTGGTTTGGCTTTAAAAAGCCAAATCTCTCCGCGGCGTGTTGGTCTTGTTCTGCAAGACGCTGTATCTCGGTTAGAAAAAGATTTCATTATTGATTTTAAATCAGCTGAAGTGAAGCTATCGAAATGGGGTTTGCCACTTCCTTTTTTAGAAATAGCACAGCTGCGGTTAAGTCCAAAAAAGGCGCTGTGTCAGGATACGCAAATTTATATTGAAAGTCTGAGCGTGCCCCTTAGTCTTGTGGCTTTGTTCACTTCGAGAACTTTAGTTTCAGACCTTTCAGCTTCAAACGTAGAACTACGGATTGCAGAAGTGAATAACTGCTTGGCGACTGAAATTAAAAATGGAACACGCCAGGAATCTTTGAATGCTTTAGGCGCTAATTACGTAACGGAAAGTCAACGACAGACGGATGCTAGTTCCAAGAAAAATATTTTCCAAATTCGTACAGCAGCGCAGCTGAATAAGATCAAAATTGATCAGCTAAAAATCATCTTTAAAAATTACCCAACGCAAGCGCTAGATCTGCGCCAGGCGCAGTTTGATCTCAGTTATTCTGGAAATCAGCTTGATAAAATACAGCTGAGCTCACAAATTTATGCACTTAAAGATCCGCAAAGTAGCTTGCATTATTTCAGAGGGAAGTTAGCACTGGTGGCAACTTCTCTACGGAATAATACTGTAGAGCTCGAAGCAAAGCTAGAGGGCCGATTGCTAGACGGGGAACTGCAGATTTATGCAGTTTACAACACGTTGGAGCAAAACTTAAAAACAGATTTCAGCGCAAAAAATATTGCATTGAAACCATTTATCCAGCTGAATCTTATTGAATCGTCGTGGCTGAATTATCCCGTGGGATTGTCATTTCAGGGTTTTAGTTTGCACCAATTTGACGGGCGTTTACTGGATGGCAGTTCGCCAGCCCAAGTAAATTTAAAATCGTTACAAATTTCAGGGAATGAAACTTTTATTACAGCGCCTGAGATCCGCATTTTGAAAACTGGCAATAAAACCCAGCTGGACCCTTTTACCGCAGACATTCAAAAGCTGGACTTAAATAAACTAAAAAATCTACACCAATTGCGCGGCATCGAAGACAGCATAGAAAACTTTGGAAATTTTCAAGGAACCTTAGCCTTTAAAGATTTTGAACATATTAAATTAAGCGGGACCTGGGCCAACTTAGAATTTATTTTTTCAAACCGGGGACGGCGTGAGCTGCAAAAGTTAGATCAATTTAAAGTAGACGGAGGTTTAGCCTCCGACGCTGTTGTAATAAAATTTTCTGACTTCGTGATGAATACCAATCGACTCCTAGGAAAAGCCGAGTTTCTTTATAATACTAAAACACAGACAACTTCTGCTGAGGCTCAGTTAAGTGGAACGCTTCTCAATGAACGAATTTGGTCATTGCTGACCCAAGTTCCCCAAGCTCCAGATTTAAAATTCCAGTGGAATTATAGAAAATCTGAGGATGAACGCCATCAAATATATTTCTATGCAGACGCTATTAAAACGCACGGACTAAAGTTTACGGCACCAGAATTTCAGATGATTCAGTCATTTGCCAATTCAGCAAGTTCTGCCTTAGCAGTTACGTTGAAAGCAAAAGAGGCTGGATTTGAAGCTGAATCCATGAAGGCTGAGGCACTGACTCAAATTTTTAATTCGGAGTCTGTCCTGAGTGAAAGGTTTTATACCGCAGAAAATTTTAATTTAAACTTAAAAGGTACGGATTGGAAAAACATGAGTTTCGAACTTGAAACAAAAATGGCGCCGCTCGGAGACACTAAAAAGTTTCAGGCGCTAAAAAGTAAAGGCGAATGGAAAGAGGATGAATCCTTGTCCGCATCGCTAACAGTACAGCAATTCAATGGCATGAAGCGGTTTGAAATAGTTAAAAAAGTAAATTCCTCGTTGTCCATTCAACCTTTGTGAGAAAAATACCCATGAGATCACCTCCATTAAAGACCTGGCGCTGGGAAACATCCACTTCGATCAGGACATGGCTTCCGCGTCTTCAATCACACCGGGGCTACTGGGTCGGTGGCATCAGAGAAAATTCATTGGCTGCAATTCAAAAAGCTGCTGAGTTGAAATATGAAATGGTCGAATTCGATGTGCGCCTGACACAAGATCATCGAGTCGTTCTTTTTCATGACGGTCACATTCAAGGAAAAGCCATAGCAGAACTGTCATTAGAACAAATCCGTCAGCTTGAGCCTGTTAACTCATTGGATGAGATTTGTTCGTGGTTAGCTTCTTATGATGATACCAATTTCAAATTTAATATTGAATTAAAGACTAGTGCCATCGTAGGTGGAGAACTTGAAAAGCAAGTTGCCAAAATTGTGAATCAGTACGCACTCGAAAAACAAGTGCTGATTTCTAGTTTTAATCCGCTGGCGCTTGGGCGCATGAGATTAATTAACGAAAAACTGTTTCGGGCTTTACTGCTTACTTTAGAAGAGCATCCAAAAAACAGATGGTATTTTAGGTATATGACTTTTAACTTTTTTGCTAAACCGCATGTTCTTAATCTGCGAGTGGATGACTGGTCAGAGAAAAAATTTAGAAAAATAAGTCGTTTGGTGCCAGTGGTGCTGTGGACTTACAATGATACTGATATGGGAGCTGAGGCCATGACTCGAAAAGAGATCGGGGATAAGCTTCATAGCGACTTTATTCACGGAGTTATATCCGACGAGATTACTCCGCAAAAAATGGGCGGGACTTAGAAATTAAGGAAATTATTTCTTTTCTGTTTTAGAATCTACTTTTTGGTCTTGATTCATTCCAGTCTGATTTTGATTTATTTGGTTGCTAGATTGAGTGTTAGACTGGTTATTAGACTGATTATTAGACTGTGTAGTAACATCTTTAGATTCAGCATCGATCTCGTTAAGACCTTCCTTGAAGCCCTTGATGGCTTTGCCAATCGATTGACCCAGAGCCGGCAAACGAGAGGGCCCGAAAAAAATCAACAGCACAACGACGATGATAATAATGTGACCCAGGCTTAAACCGTTCATAAACACCTCTATGCTTAAATAGTACTACTCTTGCGGAGCAACTTCAACAATTTCAATGTCACCCTGATAGCGTGCATCTTCTGAGTATTGATTTTGGGTGTCAGCATCAACTTGAGCACGAACCTCTGGAGCGTCCCCAGTTGTACCACCCTGAGATTGTAGATTCGGGGTGCTGAAATCAATAACGTGAGTCGGGATTTTTTTTTGTGGCATACGCGCGCCAGAAAGGCGTTGTTTACTTTTTTTATAATCCGTTTTGATCTCATTTTTTTTATTTTCAATTTTTGCCTTCACTGAGGGCTGCTCAGTGCTAGTCTCTTGATTAGAACTCAGTTTTTTAAGTTCCTTATCGTAGTGGCTTTTTAATTCCGACACTTTTTCTTTATAGTCTTTGCGAATTTGTTCTATCTGCGTTTGGCGAGCGTCTGTCATACACCCTTTGTAGGTCTCGGCAGCCAATTCTTTGGCTTTTGTACGGCAGCTCATTTCAAAAGAACCCTGTGCACTTGCTGTTTTAAAAAGTAAAAATGAAAACAGAAAAATCCCCACGGGCAGTGTGCCGCCTAGACTGGTAGCTAAAGTACCAGTTTGATTACCCTGAGATAATAGAGAATCTGTAGATACCTTGTTTGCAGTTGTGTACTTATTTTTTGAATACATTTGGGTCTCCTTTTGGTTTCCTTGAGCTATCGCTAAATAGACTGATTCCAAAAAAGATGCCAGAAAAGAGGCGCTCAGCGTGCTGCTGAGCTATTAAACTAGATATGTTTGGGTAATAAGAACAGTAGTGTCTAAATTATCGTCGAATTGCTTTTGGATCGATTGCGTCCTGCAGACCGTCACCTAGATAATTAAAACTAATAACTACGAAGAAAATAAGTAAGCCTGGCAAGATGGCCAAATACGGAGCCTGGTAAATAAGTTCCTGGGCATTAAACAGCATATTTCCCCAGCTCGGTGTTGGTGGCTGAATGCCTAGCCCCAAAAAGCTAAGTGCGGCTTCAAATAAAATGGATTCGCCCACTCCAAGGGTCACTGATACCAAAAGGGGTGCAATAACGTTGGGAAACATGTGGCGTAAAATAATTGTGCGATCACGCGCTCCTAAGGTACGTGCAGCTAACACAAACTCACGTTCACGAAGCGATAAAATACTTCCACGAACTAACCGAGCTACAGTCATCCAAGAAAATAAACAAAAAATGAAAACCAGCTTTAAAATGCTTTCGTTGCCAGTAGAAATAAGTGCCTGCAGGAAAGGAATTTTCTGCAAATCAATCGCAGCAACTACAATAAGAACGGGCATCAGTGGTAGCGACAATAAAGCGTCTGTTACTCGCATCAAGATAGTGTCAATAACACCACCATAAAAACCAGCAATAGATCCAATAATTAATCCCAGAAGAGCTGACACCAGCGCCACTAAAATGCCGACACCCATGGAAACGCGTGTGCCATAAATAAGCCGCATCAGCACATCGCGGCCCAATTCATCTGTTCCGAGGATATGAAATGTTTCAAAACTTTTCACCATGTTTGTCAATTCGCCTTTTTTAGCTGAATCGATTTGGCGAATGGCTTCAAGCGCTTTCGTCTTTTCAAACTGTGCCCAGTCGTAAAGGGTGTCTTCGGGACGCACGGGGGAAACTAAATTTTTTTCTAACAGTTGTTTTTGAATTTCTGCAGCATCTACAGAGTTTAAATTAATAAAGCGTTGGATCGCAGATTCTTTGGTGTCGCTACTGGCTTGGATTCGTGACATAGGTGGCTTGTAGCGATTAAACACATTCTGGGAATTGGAATCTAGCCCCAATGCCATTTCAATCAGTGGTGCACTCAAGGCCACAACGACAAAAAACAGAATGGTGTAGGCGCCGACAACTGCAGCTTTATGCTCTTTAAACTGTTGGTAAACAATTTGCCAAAGGGATTGGGCTTTTTCCAGTTGTGCTATCTGTGCGGTATTAAGAGCTGTATCCGAAAGATTCGCGGAACTTTTTGCTGCTGTCATTTCAGTTTGTGTCGTCTGTTTCATGCCTGCGTTTTCCTAATTATATGAAATGCGGGGATCAACCACACCGTAAAGAATGTCTGCAACCAAGTTCATTAATAAAACCATGCTCACTGAAATTACAAAAGAAACCATGGCCACGTTAAAGTCATTTCCCATGATCGACGAGTAGA
>JAYUTU010000418.1:0-3674 GCA_043754975.1 Bdellovibrionales bacterium
ACGTGCCACGTGGTGATGGACTACTTGCGCAAAGTAAATCAAGAACTTGGCATCACGATTATTTGTAATTTGCATTTTTTGTCGTTGGTGCGCATCTATGCCACTCGAGTGATTGCGCTCAAGGGCGGAGAATTAGTTTACGAAGGCGATCCAAAAAATATTGACCAAGCCTGGTTTGAAAAAATTTATGGTGAGGGCGCCAAAGAAGTTCACATTAACTAATGAAAGACTTATTATGAAATCGAATATCATTCGTCGTTCCATTCTGGATGCAATCACTGTCGCAGTGCTTGGATTAGTTATTATTTCTATCATTGTTGATCCCACCACTGAGCAGCTTATGGATTTAAAATTTAATTCTTTTCTATTTTTAGGATTGTTAGCTTTTGGCGGCTTTTTAAGTCACATTTTCAATTCGATGTTGGGCATAAAGACCATGGGACAAAATCTTTTTGAACCCGACTATGAAAAGGCAAAAGCGGAAGCTAAGCCCATTTACAGAACTTTCTGGGGCTGGCATTTTTTTATTACATTAATTATTTTGTTTATCGTTGGAGTCAGTAAAACTCAATTTTCGATTATTGAACTGCTGGATGAAGATGGTTTTGCGGGCGCCAAGCGCCTTTTTGCTGGTATTTTTAATCCGAATTGGGGCGTGTTGCCAGCAGCTGTCTTAAACATTATAGAAACTATTTTTATGGCTTTTCTTGCAACCATGTTAGCCATTCCATTTGCATTTGTTCTGAGTTTCATGGCTGCCAAAAATATCATGAAGGGCCCGGTTGCGTTTGCGGTCTATATGTTTATTCGTACTTTTTTAAATGTTACCCGGTCAGTTGAAGCTCTGGTCTGGGCCATTATATTTTCAGTTTGGGTGGGCATTGGGCCCTTTGCCGGAATGCTGGCGTTGATGATTCACTCGATCGCATCCCTGACGAAGCAGTACTCTGAAATGGTTGAAACTGTTTTTGAAGGACCGATTGAAGGAGTTCAGTCGTGCGGAGCTAACAAATTACAAACGATTTGGTTCGCGATTGTTCCACAAATTATTCTGCCGTACATTTCCTTTACCGTTTATCGTTGGGATATCAACGTGCGTATGGCGACGATCATAGGACTAGTTGGCGGCGGCGGAATTGGCACGATGCTAATCAAATATCAGGGCCAGGCCATGTGGCCAGAAGTCGGTACCATCATCGTTGTTATCGCGGCTGTTGTATGGATCATGGATCAAGCTTCAGCGTATATTCGTGAAGCACTAAAGTAATGACCAGTCCTGTTTTTATTTATCCCCTTTTTATTCGTGAGCAACATTTAGATTCCTATGGTCATGTGAACAATGCGACTTATGTGGCTTTGTTCGAAGAGGCTCGTTGGGAAATGAGCACGCAGCGGGGTTATGGCTACAACAAAGTCCACGCGACCGGCAAGGGTCCAGTTATCTTAGAAATCAGCCTTAAATTTATCAAAGAAGTTAAATTACGTGAAACAGTCACAATTCAGTTAGTAGATGTAATTCAAGAAAAGAAAATCACTCGTCTGAAACAAATCATGTACAAAGAAAACGGAGATAGTGCCTGCGAGCTTTCGCTAGTTGCTGGCTTCTTTGATTTAAAGGATCGCAAATTAATTATGCCGTCGCCAGAATGGCTGGCCGTCTTGGGCATTCACTCATAATTTCGCTGTCAAAAAGTTAGTCAATTCTACATTCATTAAAGACCTCGGTCAGTTCCTCCGAACACTCTGATGTAAACCTATTCTTTCGCAGAGGTACTGTATGGAACACTTTTATATTGCACACCAAGGAATTCAAAAAGGCCCATGGTCTTTGACGGAAATCTCTCAGAAGCTTTCCGCGAAGGAGCTTGAGTGGAATGACTATATTTACGATCAAAAAGCAGAAGACTGGATTTTGCTTCTCGAGTTTTCATCACTAACAGATACCTTTAATAAAAGTTTTAAAAACCCTATTCGTGATAATAAAAAAAACAATGTAAATACTATGCCGGCAGATTCGATCAAAGATCGGTCCTGGTATATTTTAAAACAGAATAATAATTACGGTCCCTTTTCTAAAAACGAAATGGTGCAGATGCTGCAAAGTAAAACTTTGTTTGAATATGACTTCATCTGGAGAAATGACCAAGAGTCCTGGAAGCGCCTGTCAGAAATTCCAGAGTTCAGCCCCGCTGAAATCAAAGCACTATATGCCGCTTGGCAGCCGGATCAAGACGGTGAATTATTTTTTAGGCGGCGCCATGCACGTGCTAATTATGCAAGTGCGATTATAATTCACGACAAAAAGAAAGTTTTTAAAGCGCAAAGTATGGAAATTAGCGTTGGCGGTGCAGGTATTTACGTATCTAACGTTAGCTTTGCCATCGATCAAGAGCTGAATCTGCATTTTAGACCTAGCGATCAAGTGCCAGGATTTAATGCCATATGCAAAATTATCAGTATCTCAGGAGAAAAGTACGGCGTTCAATTTTTACATATTTCTGCCACTGCGAAAGATTCAATTACAAAGTACACTGAGAAGGCGGCCTAGTTGAAAACTGTGCCCGCATTTTTGCGTGGCGTTGCCTGTGCTTTCGGCCTCGCGCTTGTGGCCTGTAGCAACTCGGCCACTAGTTTTTCTTTACCTGCAGCTGATCAAACATTCGGACAAGTGATCTCTTACAATAACAAGGTAGATATTTTATTTGTGATTGATAATTCAAAATCAATGCTGCAATACCAAAACAACTTAGCACGAAAAATTCCTGAGCTCATTGTGACATTAAATTCATTAAAAATGGATTATCATGTTGCCGTTACCAGTTCAACGATGGCGGCAGATTCGTCACGGTATCCGATGACACGGCAGATTTTAGGAACTCCAAAATTCTTAACTGTACAAAATATTAATCTGCTTGGAGACCGACTGTTGGTCGGTGAAAGCGGATCAGATCTTGAACGCAGTCTAGACGCCATGGCCTTTGTCACTGGAGCCTATGCTCAGCAAAGTGCTCCGGGTTTTCTTCGTGCTGATGCCCTGTTAGCAGTTATTTTCTTGGGTGAAGAAGACGATCAAAGTAGCGAATTCGGCAGCGGTAATTCAAATGATTTTTTGAATTATTTAAATCGACTGAAGCCGCCATTTAAAGAAGGTGGTCGCGCTTGGATTGCAAATTACATTGGAACCATAAGCAATCAAATGTGCGATAATTTGGGTGGTTTTGTTTCCATTGGGACTAGCTATTTGCGCTTGGTTACAGCTTCGAACGGAATCAAAGAAAGCATTTGTAACTCGGATCTATCAGCAGCCGTCACCAATATTAAAACCCGCATCGTGGGACAGCTCACTCAATTTTATTTAAAATCAGCACCGAATAAATCAATGTTAAAAATTTCAGTCGGCGGCAGGGTCATCATAGAAGATCCACTGAACGGGTGGACATTAGAATCTGAAACAAATGTGGACCGCGTGCAATATTTTATTCGCTTTCATGGGACATCGGTGCCCAAAGCTGATGAAGGAATTAAGGTCGATTATTTGCCTTTGGGTGCCGGCTAACGCTATTTAACTGCAGCCAAATACTTCTATCTAGAGTTTGCAAAATTTGTGAAAACGATACCAACAGATATTCGGCTCCACTTTACGTTTTGTGATGGTGCTGGAACTGATTCCGTAA
>JAYUTU010000419.1:0-8299 GCA_043754975.1 Bdellovibrionales bacterium
AAAATTGCTCTTGTTCTTGACTGCGTTCTTACAAATTTAGGTAAAATTGATTTAACCCAAATGGGAAAAAAAGAAGCTCCACTGGAGTGGTCAATTCCAGAGTCTATTAAAAATGACAAAACGTTAGCACAGGTTTTTCAAACGGTAGCAAATTTAGATTTATCAGCGAAATATGAAGTGCTTGAAAAGGCCTATTGGAATTTATTGTCGATTCAAACTGTTGGCGCGAACTTAACAAAACGTCGCTTCGCTGCGATTGCACAACTGCCAGCCGCTGAGATTCACAAAATTATGAACACGCAGGATGAAAAAGTTAAATCGTTAACTTATTTGCATTTGCCACCTGAAAAATTAAAACAAGTGCTTGCAACTTTGCCAATCGACGACAAGAAATCTATCATGGATCAGGCCTTCAGCAATCTTAATCTTTCTGAGTCTGATTTAGACCAAGTTAATTCAACTCTAAATTCAGCGCTTCAGGAAAATTTAAAATCTGTTCAAGCTGTCAATTTGCAACGATTGGCACCAAATTTATTAGCTGTAATGACTCCACTTGAGGAAATCCAAATTATCAGTCACTTTGTTGCGGCCCATCCCGAATCTGTTCTTTATCTTAAGCAAAATTATCCATCATTTTATTTTTTAAATGAATGGCCGCTGAATTTACTTAAACTGACATTAGGTCAAGTTCGCAATACTCAGCTTTTGGCCCTTGTACAAGCAATGCCAGAGCTGAAAGATATCGTGCTGGGTGCACTTCCTGGCAGATCACAAGCCATGCTTAAAAACGATATCGGTGTGAAGATCTTAACCACAGATGAGTTGAATTTGAACTTGGCGGAAATCAGATCTCAATTGCTCACCATGCATGAACAAAGTGAATTAAATTTAAATGAAATATTTAATGACCCTGCTCGTTCAACGACGAACATAGCAGCTTAGGAGATTTAGAATGAATTCATCGACCACGTACGGTTTATTGATTGCAGTGGGAGTTGTTTATTTTGGAATAACAGGATCGACATCGAACTTTCAAATTTTTTTCAATGAGCATGCAGCGATTATTGTGTGTGGTGGAACTTTTGCTGCAGCACTGGTCAGCTTTCCGGCAAAACTTTTGCTTAAAGTATCAAAAGTTTTTTTGAATCGCTTTTCTGGAAAAGGAGCTTCGCCCCATATCAAAGTGGTTGAAGAAATTATTACCTTGGCCAAAGGCCACTACAGTGATCCACAATTTTTGACCAATGCAATTCCTAGTATAAAAAATCCATTTTTAAAAGAAGTTATTCAGCTGCAACTTGATGGTGGTATGTCGGATGGTAAAATTGATGTTATCATTCGAAAACGAGCCGAAGTTCATTTGGTTCGCTACGAAGCTGATTCTCATGTTTTTAAAACGCTAGCACGCTTTCCACCCGCTTTCGGATTATTAGGAGCTGTTCTTGGAATGGTCGCTTTGATGAGTAATCTAGGTTCACCGGACTCGTTTCAATCTGTTGGACCGGCCTTAGCGGTTTCCTTAGTAGCAACACTTTATGGAATTGCCTTAGCCAATTTTGTTTTCGTGCCATTGGGTGAAAACTTGGGAAAACATTCAAAAGAAGATAATTTAATGCGAAACATCGTCATTGACGCCATCAAATTGCTACGCGAAAAAGAACATCCTTTAGTAGTGGAAGAGTATCTGAAAAGCTACTTGCTCACTTCAGAGCGACAGATATTAGTTAAAGACAAAAAGGCCGCCTAATGAAACCGCAAAAAAATGGGATGTCTTTGAATGTAAAACACCCGTTTGAAAAAACTAAAGTCATCCCGCTGAATACAGCAAAAGGTGCAGCGGCCGAAGACTGGTTTGACGACCGCCAAAGTTTACATTCTTCAGCTGCAGAAGCAGAAGGCGATGGCGAAACTCTGTGGCTACTTTCGTATGCTGACATGATGACTTTGCTGTTTGGATTTTTTGTTATGCTTTCTAGTTTTTCTAAAGTAGACACCGAAAAATTTGAAAAAGTTCGACTGCATTCAACACAACTTTTTGGTGGTGAATACATTAAGGCTCAGCAGCAGGTCGCAGAGGAATTAAAGGAAAATTTTCAAAAACAAGGTCTGTCTAATGAGGCTTTATTTACAGATCTTGAAAAAGGAATAGCTATAACCTTTCGCGGTTCTACCTTTTTTGATTCAGGCTCCTCGGAACTGCGCGGAGATGCTGAACAACTTCTAAGCCAGGTTTTACCCAGCATACAAAAGCAACAGGCAAATTTCTCTGTTGTTGTCGAAGGGCACACAGATGATGATCCGATCGCAACAGAAAAATTTCCGAGCAACTGGGAACTATCTAGTCAACGGGCTGCAGCCGTCTTACGTTATTTTGAAAAAAATGGCTTTGATCGCTCGCAGTTAAGAGCTGTGGGCTATGCAGACACAGTGCCCGTTTTGCCAAATCGTAATTCTGATCAAACAGCTATAAAAGAAAATCAAAGTCAAAATCGACGTGTTGTCATTAAGCTTTTGCGTAATAATGCTAGCTAGCTGACTGGCTAGTGAATTTCCACCGGTAATTCACTATCGATGGCTCGTGACAACTCTTCAGCAGAAAACATTTTAACAACAAACCGAGAACGAAACTCTTTTGTTTCACTCGTAAAAATCCAGTCATAGGTACCCACTCCGAGGTCCGAAGGATCAATCCGTATCACTGTTTCTTGGGCAATTTTATAATCAGCAGATTTCCATAATTGGTTATTTTTAAAAACTTTTAAACTGCAAGAGTCCGAACATGTCCGCTGTGCTGCAATAATAACCTGTTCCTTTGGCAACCCCAAAAACACTGTATCAGGCTGCGGAAGTGGTAATGCAAATTTAAATTTTGTTACTTTTGATTCAGGATTTGGCGTTGTTGTATCATCCGCATCGGCGACACGTTTTTTAATGGGCGCAGAATTTGTTTCAGCTGACGGTGTTAGTGGGGCTTCCTTTTGTGGTTCACTCTTGGTTAATTGGACCTTGCGCCGTAGTTCTGGATTTCGAGTTGCTGGACCAAGCTGGGCACCAAAAATAGGATCAACTTTAAGAGAGTAACTGCCCTTTTGAACTTTAAAAAAATCACTTTGAGCTCCCCGTTGGATAGCAAGTGTTTGCTCCTCGAACGAATTTAATAAAATCTCGCCCTCAGAGAGGCGGTATTGCAACACCCCGTCCGAATTCATAAACAGACTGAGTTTCGAATTTTCATTCAAAATAGCATTCATTTTGGTACTGAGCTTTATTTCCAATGTGGACTGGGAACCGGTAATGATCTTATCTCCGTCGAAAATAGAATTTATTTTATCTAATGAAATCCACAACAAATCCGAAACAGTTCGGCGCTGCACAGAGCCCGAAGACCCTTGAACCGTGGCTATAATTTTTAACCCTTTAGTTTGTGATTGAAAAGACTTAAGCCAAAATGCATCCCATGAAACTAGAAAAAGTGCGACCGAAAAAAATACGGCATACAATCCCAATACGATTTTATCAAAGCGAGTAAACTGATTTACTAGAACTTCGTCTAGGTTAGGTGGTGCGCTATCTAACATCATTTCCTAAGCTACTAAACTGAGTTACAAATAGATAGCCATGTCATTAAAAACTAAACTTTTTTGTTTGATTGTTTTGATTCCCCTAATCACAATTTGCTATCTTGTAGGTTATCTTCAGTCGACTTTTGTCGCGGTTCAAACTGCACAAATTTTTGAAAGTCAGGTGCAACTTCTTAATTCAGCACACTACAATTTCAACAAAAACCCAAGTGATGATTTGGCAAAGAAAGTCTCTGAATTATTCAACCAAATTGGGCTTGAGAACTTACTGATTGCCGACTTTTCTGGGAAAATTCGCTACGCAGCTCAGTCTGCACTAGTGGGTAAAATGCTCACTGAGGTTTACAATCCTGAAATTTTAAAAGCGACCCGTGATGAAGCGAAAGATGAAGGTAGTTTACGCTCTATCACAGCGAATTCAGAAAAAGTTTTGCTCTCATTTTTTAAATTCGATCTGGGTGATCAGCGAGCACTGCTTGTTTTGTCGAAGCCTGAAGCTGCAGTCACGCTTCATTCGACCCTATTTTTTTATAAAGCAATTACAACCCTTGCGGCATTATTTTTCTTCTTTTTGTTTGCTTCTCGATTTATTGCTAAAAATTTCACATTAGGCTTAGTGCAAGTCACCCATGCAATCACTAAACTCTCCCAAGGTGATTGGTCAACTCCGCTGCCATCAATTCATGATGGCCAAGTCGGTGATTTGGCTTTGCAATTTAGCGCGATGAGAAAAAGTTTATTTACCAAATTACAAAATGAAAAAAAAGATATTTTGGCGCAGGCTCAGCTCGATTTCTCATCCGAGTTAAAACAGTTACTGACGGCGCCACTTGAGGCAAAAGATAAAACGTTTCAACTGGCAGTTTCTCCGCAGCCGTCAAAAACTGGTGGAGTTTTTGCGTACCATACAACAAAAAAAATATCGCAAACTTCTTATTTGTTATTTTTTATGGCCGAAGCTACCCCTGGAATTGAATTGGTTTCATTAATGAACTTAAGCCAAATGTCGCTTCATCAAGATTTCAGCGCTGAGCCTGAAATCTGCGCTCAGAATCTGTCTTTGAAAATAGATACTGTATTCGAGCGCCCCGTCGCGTGGAGCTACTGTCTTTGCTCACTGAAACTTTCGACTGGAGAACTAAAATGGAAAACGCAAAATCATCCTGGCCCAACAATTTATAATTCGGCAGTTGTAGAAAATATTGGTACCGAGTCAGGCACCATGAATGTTCAAAACGATGATTTCATCGTTTTACGCTCAGAAAAGGCAATCCTACCAAAAAGCAGCGAGGCCCAGAACGCCGCTGGCTTCTTAGAACGTGTTTGTACTGATTCAGAAAATGATAAAAATAAAACGTCAGTTGTTTCGCACGATTCAGCTTATCTGGTTGTGCAGTGGAAGGAATTAGTTTGAGAAAAATCACAGCACTTGTTATTCAAGGTAGCCTTTCGTTGATTGTATTCGGATGCTCTGGACCGCAATTAAAAATTCAGTCTGATCCATCTAATGCTCAAGTTTTTGCAGCACAACAATCTTCTAAAGAGCGAAAGCTCATAGGCACGACGCCGCTAGAAATTAGCTTTAAAGACCTCTATGAGAAAACTGGTGGTGCCTCGCAGGCTTCTGGTGATTATTTAGCATTAACTTTTGAAGCTAATAATTTGGAACCCGAACAGATTATGCTACCGCCCGTAACCTATGGAACAAGCACAATGAATTTACGAGTGGCTTTAGGGCCCAAAAAAGAAGTCAAAGGCGCAGGTGCAATTCTGCAGCGTTTGCACAATACACAAAAATTTGCTCAGGCAGGGCAACTGGAACGCGCGCAAATTGAAGTCGATAAGGCACTTGAAATTGATCCTCAGTTTGTGCGCTCGCTATCGATGAAGGGTTCGCTTTACTATTTACAAAAAGATTATACGGAAGCTTTAAAATGGTTCGAAAAAGCGTTAGCGGTTGACAGTTCATTTGAACAAGCTTTGAAAATGATAACTCGAATTAAAGAAGAAAAAAAATGAGTAGAATTTGTCGCACTGGTTTAGTTCAAACTTTATTTCTGACTTTTCTTTGTTATAGCCAGGTTAGTTT
Organism: Bdellovibrionales bacterium; assembly: GCA_043754975.1. Lineage (GTDB taxonomy): Bacteria > Bdellovibrionota > Bdellovibrionia > Bdellovibrionales > Bdellovibrionaceae > Pseudobdellovibrio. Next base: position 5,671 of record JAYUTU010000419.1, read on the forward strand.
GGCTGCAGTGCCATCACGATTTCAAATTCAATTTGGAATCGGCCAAGGCACTGCAACTTCTGTAGATGCACGGACTAAATTTGTTGAAAATCCTATGGCTTTCGGGTTTCAACTCGATCATCCGTTTAGCGAAGCCTACTATATTTTTGCGGAGCATCTACGAAGTTATGGCGCCTCTGGAACTAGTATGGGCCTAACAGGACTTGGATTAAAATTTTACCCCTGGATGACGCCTTACCAAACTCTTGCGGCTTATTCTGATGCTCAGGCCAAGACGGTTATAGCTATTGACGGCTACGCAACTTATTTTGGAGTCGGTTCAGGTTTTGCCCAGGCGTCTGTGCCTGCTAATGGAAAAAATCCTGCAATAGCCGCCGTTGGTCCCTACCTCAGCGGTAAAGCTGGAATGGAAAATAGCTTTTCAAAAAATTGGGCCTATATGACGGAAGCCAATTTTGCACTTACCTTAGCGGGCTCGGGCGCTGTGCAGTACTTTAATATTGTATTTGGGTTTATTTATTCGTTGTGAGATTTATTCACCATAAGATTTATTTGCTTTGCGATCTTAGTTACTGAATTACTGCGACGAATTCTGCCCGGAGACAGATAAAAATACTTGAAACCCGTTTGCTGTTCTGACTCGGCTTTGGTCGCCTGCAGTCCCCATCGAAATCGTAGCTTCGGCGCCATTTTGTGATCTAATTTTTTTCCCAGCTGCAGAAACAACCTCAACACCTGTAGGTTTTGCTCGTTGTGGATTTGTAGGATTTTCTGGGTTGTTTGAATTTCCAGGACCACTGCTATCAGATTCTGAGTCAGGACCTGATTTGGTGATATAACCCGTGGGTCCGCACCCCGCAGTGAGTGCGCTTAAAATACCAACGACCAGTACGTAATACATAAAGCGAATAAGTTTATTTTTTTTGTCGTACCGAAACGAACCGCAAAGCATACCACTCATACTTTAGTATCGGTGCAAACTGTCCTTACCTTAAGCCGCTTGATTTGGCCCAGTCTCAATTCAAGACGTTGGGACAAATTTGAAAAAAATCAAGGAAGTAACTTTAGGATTTTTGAAATAAATCCGAAATAGTTGATGGAACTGCACGTAATCTCCACCAAGGAAGCTAATGCCTAGTCGATTTTCACACATGTTCAGAATAACTAGCGCCTTGCTACTGCTTAGCACAAGTTTCTATGCGGCTACCGCAAGCGCTGCTGCGTTGCCGGGAATCAGTTTGAATGGCCGAATTCTGAAACCGGACGGCCAACCCCTAGAAGGTCTTAATACACAATTTAAAATCCAGCTTCGTTCTCCTGATAGCGGCAGTTGTCTTTTTTTCGAAGAAATAAAAACATTTGATCTTTCCGGTTCAAATGGAATGTTTTCACTGACTTTAAATGACGGTCTGGGCGTACGTACCGATACATCTGGTCTGACATTGGAAAGACTATTTTCTAATCGTGCAGCCATTGCTATCAATCCAGCGAATTGTGCTTCGGGATCGGGATTGTATACTCCAAATGCAACTGACGTTCGAGATATCGTTATTTCATTTAAAGATGAGACCATGAGTGTCTTCGAGGTCTTACCGCCACAAAAAATAAACTATGTTCCTTACGCAGTTGAAGCAAGACAAGTTGGCGGCTTCACCGCACAAAATTTATTACGCGTTGAAAATCCTGGAGTAGGTCCGCAAATTATTTCTCCATTAACAACAGCCAATGCGAACGAGTTATTTGCAATTCTTCAAGGATCAAGCACTCAGTATGTACGCAACAATCCCGAAGGAGTTCAGGTTCCTCCAAACTCTGGCGGCCCATCAGCGCCAAATGCTGGACAAATGTGGTTTGATTCTCCGTCTGGAACAATGAAGTACTGGGACGGAACCCAAATTGTGACATTAGCTCCAAACTCGGGAATTATTTCAATCAATACGGGTGGTGGGTTAACTGGCGGACCGATTACATCAACCGGTACAATATCGATGCAAACGCTTTTTGGCTCCAGCGGAACTGGTACCAAAGTAACTTATGATATTTACGGGCGTGTTACAGCAGCCACAACTCTGACTGAATCTGATTTACCAACAATTACAATAGCTGGAAAAGTCTCGGGGTCTTCAATCACCTCAGGAACTATTGCTGGATCAACAGTTATAAACACATCGGGTGCAATAACGACAACTTCGACCATAACTGCGACTGGAAATATATCAAGCGTTGGCACGGTTAGCTCTGGAACAGTATCTACCCGCGACGTTCGCATTTACGATTCAGACAACTCAAACTATGTCAGTCTACTAACTCCAGCAACTGGAGTGCAAACGACTAACACAGTGTTTACGCTACCACCATATAATGTAAGTTTCCCAGCAACGGTTGGTACAAGCGGACAATTTTTAACAACAGATGGAAGCACCGGAGCTCTATCATGGGTCAGCGGATTATCTAGCTTCTTAGCCAGCGGAAATATTTTTGTTGGCAATGGTTCGAACACAGCGACCTCGGTTGCTGTTTCTGGCGATGCAACTTTATCAAATGCAGGTGCATTAACTATTTCTGCGGGCGCAGTTACGGATGCAAAAGTTGCTGCTGGTGCTAATATCAATGCTGCAAAACTTGGTAG
>JAYUTU010000420.1:0-18269 GCA_043754975.1 Bdellovibrionales bacterium
CCAACAAGTAAGGGAATATGGAACGGCTTTTTTAAAAAATTCTCTGCTTTTTCAGAAAATGTGAGTTCGCAGCTTTGCCGTAAGGTCAGGTGGTAAGTGCTTGTTGCTGCAGAATAATTTTCAGTCACCGTTATTTCTGGAGTTCCAGCCTGAGAATACCACAATTTAAACTGAGTAAAATCCATTCCATTGGCTTCACTAATACTGGCAGCGAACTCCTCGATGGTGACGGCTTCGCCGTCGTGACGCTTAAAATATTCGTTCATGCCATTGCGAAATCCAGTGCGGCCGACGATTGTTTGCATCATACGAATAACTTCAGAACCTTTTTCATAAATGGTGGCAGTATAAAAATTATCCACGGCGGCACAAGAGCTGGGGCGCACGGGATGTGCGTTGGGTCCAGCGTCTTCTGCGAACTGCCGTGTACGTAGTGAACCCACATCTTTTATCCGCTGCACAGGCCGAGAATTTAAATCTGCAGAAAATTCTTGATCGCGAAAAACAGTCAGTCCTTCTTTTAACGAAAGTTCGAACCAGTTGCGACACGTGATGCGATTCCCGGTCCAATTGTGAAAATATTCATGTCCAACAACGGATTCGATCGCGTCAAAGTCATCATCGGTTGCGGTCTTGGTATCTGCTAAAACCAGCTTGGAATTAAAGACATTGAGACCTTTATTTTCCATGGCGCCCATATTGAAATCATCAATAGCTACAATCATGTATTGATTCAGATCGTATTCTAAACCGAAACGTTCTTCATCCCAACGCATTGCTTTTTTCAATGAAGCCATAGCATGCAAGCAACGATTCTCTTTTCCGTGCGAGGCAAAGATTTCGAGCTTTACTTTTTTGCCAGAAGCAGTGACAAAGTGATCGCGCACGACGCCCAAATCCCCTGCCACCAAGGCAAACAAGTAGCTTGGTTTTTTAAAAGGGTCTTTCCACTTTGAGTAATGCCGGCCATCAGGTAGGTCTCGTTTTGTCACTTCATCACCGTTTGAAAGCAAAATGGGGTATTTGCTTTTATCAGCTTCAATTTCAACTGTGTAAATGGTCATTACATCTGGTCGGTCTAACATGTAGGTAATTTTACGGAAACTTTCGGCTTCACATTGGGTGCAGAAAATTCCATTGGACACATATAAGCCTTCACAGGCTTTGTTGAGCTCGGGATTGATTTCGACCTGAATTTGCAATTCAAAAGTTTCCGGCAGGTGCTGAGCTTCGATGGTTAGCATGTCATCCGTCACTGTGTATTTTACTTCATAATTTACTTTGGAATTAGAGACCTCTTTGGAATTTAAAATGACGGAAAGTAATTTTAAATTTTGTCCGTTAAGATGGAGATTTTCATTTTTAAGCTTTTTAAATTGTAAGGTCGAGCTGACGACAGTGCGTGTTTCATGAAGGTTAAAATACAAGTTGATGCTGTCGACTGCGTAGGCTGGGGATTTATAATCTTTTAGTAATACTTTTGCCATGATGACTTCCGTTCTTAAGCTTAAATTATCAACTGGCGCCATTAAATTGTCTATTTATCATTACAAGGATATATGAATTGATTGAATGAATTGAATTACCTTACGATCGAGATAATGATTTATGGCTTCCTTCGTCAGACGTGCTGTCTGTGTTGATTCTTAGGTTCATTTGAGGTTCACTCGTGCTATGGTGCAGTCGGAAACGCAGTATTCGAGTTTAAAATGGGTTGATATTGTTAATCCCACTAAAAAGGCACTCGAGCAGCTGTCCGAAGAGCTGCAGCTGCCTAAAAAATTATTACTAAACTGTTTAGATCCAGATTATTTGCCCCATGTCGAAAACTACGGTGCTGTGCAGTTTATTGTACTACGCCTTATGGAGCCCAAACCACAAATTACTGCTGACACGGTTCAAGAGATAACTACAAAAATAGCCCTCTTCCTGACTGATGATAAAGTTGTTTCGGTACATCGGTTGCCATTAAAAGATGAAATCGGACAAATTCACGAAAAATTAAAGGCACACTCTGCAAATGATGTTTCAAATGATTTAGTTTTGGCCTATTTTTTCGAACAGATTTCCGTGGGCTTTGATTCGCCAATTGCCGAATTAGAGCGAAAGATGGAATTATTTGAAGAAAAAATATTTCACAGTGAACAGGCCAAATCCACTTTGCTTGATGGATATTATATCAAAAGGCAGGCATCGGCCTTTAAAAAAGTGTTGCGCTTTACAGTTGAAGTACAAAATAAAATGCTCCTTAAAATGGATTCTTTGGGCGGCCAAATGGTGCAGGAGATTCGGGATCGTTTCGAACGAAATTTATTTTATGCGGACGATGTCTTTGAAAATGTTCAGTCCCTTTTGAATATACATTTGGCGATGGCGTCGCAACGAACTAACGAGGCTTCATTTAAGACGAATGAAATTGTTCGCGTTTTGACTGTTTTAACGATTTTCTTTTCGCCACTTAATTTTCTAGCTGGCGTTTATGGAATGAACTTTGAACATATTCCGCTGCTGCAACATGTGTGGGGTTTTTGGTTTGCTCTACTTTTTATGCTGCTCGTATCTGGTGGACTGCTGCTCTACGTACTCCGCAAGGGCTGGTTGCGAGCACCGCCGATTGATTGAAACTCCTCCGCAACACAATGCACCTAAAACTCCAGCGACCAGCCAATAGTGGTCTGTGGGGTTTTACGTGCATTTGTGTGGAAGAGTTCTAGAACTTTACTTCGACAAAGTTCTTAACTTCGTCTTCTAACGAACGCACTTCGAGCAAGACTTTTTTCTTTTCCCAATTAATTTTAATTAAACCAAAGTTCACTGGCGCATACGGCTCACCAATATAAGTTTTATCTGGAACTAGCGCCCTGCCAGTGGCCGGACGGTTGATAGCACTTGCGGTTAATTCTACAATTGGAAAACCCGGAGCTTCTGATTTGGCTAAAGTGGCCATGTGGCGATCACCAGACACCAGGATTGTGTTTTTGGCTTTTGTTTTTTTCAGTAAGTTGAACAAGCGCTCGCGCTCTTTTGGAAAATTTCCCCACTTTTCAAAATTATGATCATCTGCAATGACTTGTATTGAGCTTACGAGAAAGCGCACATCAGCTGGCTTACGTAACTCAGCCTCGAGCCACAGCCACTGGTCCTCGGATAGAATCTGTGCCTTCGGCTCATCTGTTGGCAAGTAGGGACGGGGGTAGGTGCCGGGCTCTGGGTTTTCGAATTTAAAAGTATCTTCTGTATTTTTTTTCAAGGCCGTTCGGTCCCAGCGCGTATCTAACATAATGATTTGAGTTTTATTTTTTTTAGCGCCAAAAACTTTTGCATGGTAAAGCGCTCTTTGTTGCGCTGGAATTGCAGAGCCTAAATAGCGCCAGTATTTTATAAATTCACTGCGGTAGATTTCTTTTTCCGGATTATCCGCACCCCCATCATTTTGGCCGTAGTCATGATCATCCCAGATAGCCATAAATGGGACTTTCAGCCGGATATCTCGGTACTCATAGATAAAGTTCAATTTCTTAAACTGAGCCGTGACGGGTTTTGTGTCCACATTCGAAGAGTAAACTGTATCTCCAGAAAAAATAAAAAGATCAGGTGCATTTTTTTCTACTGTCTTCCAAATCGGCTGGGGTTGATTTTGGTCAGCACAGGATCCTGTGGCAATTGTTGTTAGGCTTTTTTCAGTATCAAATCCCCGAAAAGGCAGATCCAGCAAGGATTGACTTTTTTTCTCTTTTTTTATGTGCTCGTACTTATCAGGCAAGCCTGTCTGGGCTGCTCGCTGAATTTGAATTTCGCCAGTCGTTGGCTGGACCGCTGTTTGGCAGGACAGCCCAGTCAAAAGAATCAACGATAAAAAAATTCTTAATTTCAATTGTAATTTTCGCATCAACAAAGGCACTAGTGGCGCTCTGACAATGCAGTTACTTTTCGCTGTGCAGATCCGATGTATTCGGATAGCGGGCGAATGATTCGATTATTGGCAGTTTGTTCCATGATATGTGCTGACCATCCTGTTGTCCGCGCCATTACAAAAATAGGAGTAAAGAAATCAATCTCGAAACCCATCATGTAATAGGCAGGTCCGGCAGGAAAATCTAAATTTGGATAAATCTTTTTTTTCTCAACCATGACTTTTTCAAGTGACGTGTACATCTGCATCCATTTTTGATCACCAATGACATCCGCCATCACCTGAGCATATTTCTTCATAGTAGGCACTCGAGAATCACCAGATTTATAAACGCGGTGACCAAAACCCATAACTTTTTTCTTTTGCGCTAAAGCATCAATCATCCACTGCTCAGCTTTGGCAGCATCTGCAATTTCGATCATCATGTGCATTACCATTTCATTAGCACCGCCGTGCAGTGGGCCTTTCAGGGCACCGATGCCAGCTACTGTTGCTGAATAAATATCTGACTGAGTTGACGTCACAACACGCGATGTGAATGTCGAGGCATTGAAGCTGTGCTCAGCGTAAAGAATTAAGGAAACATCAAATGCTTTGACCACGCGGGCTTCGGGGACCTTCCCGAAACACATGTGAAAAAAGTTTTCGGCAATAGTTAAACTTGGGTTTGGCGCGATAAAATCTAAACCTTTTTTAAAACGGTAATCTGCAGCCACCATTGTGGGAATTTTTGCCAATAACCGAATGGCCTTATCTAAGTTTGTCGCTGGCGAGGCATCCCAAATGCGGTCGTCTTCACAACCAAGAAAGCTAACTCCTGTGCGAACTGAATCCATCGGGTGGCATTTTTTCGGCAAGGATTTAATAATATTTAAATTATCTTTTGTAATATCACGCAGTGATTTCTCTTTTTTAGAAAATTCATCCAACTGAGTTTTATTTGGCAGCTCGCCAGTGTACATTAAATACGCTACTTCTTCGAAGCTGCAATTTTCTGCTAAATCTTGAACTGGGTAACCGCGGTAAACTAAAGAATTTGTATCGGCATTTACTTTGGACACGCTGGAGGTATCCATAACAACGCCTTCAAGGCCCTTTTTAACATTCATTTTTTCGGGTTCAGCCACATAGTCGGGATTAATGTATTCAGCCATTTCAATTCTCCTAAAAAAAGTGTTTATAATTTAAAATTAAAAAGCGATTGATCGAATTCGTTATAATCTTGGTAGCGTGTCAGGTCATAAAGGTGCTGGCGGGTTTGCATTAAATCCAACGCTTTTTCTTGTGACCCATCTCGTAGGATTATATCTAGGCCTTTTTCTGTACCGCCCATTGCTAAACGGAATGTCGTCACTGGGTATATCACCATGTTGTAACCTAAATTAGAAAGTTCTGTTGTCGTGTACAATTTGCCTTTTCCGAATTCAGTCATATTCGCTAGCAGTGGAACGGAAATAGCTTTTCGCATGGCTTCAAATTCTTTTTCATTTTCTAGAGCCTCCGGAAAAATCATTTCAGCACCTGCATCCACATATGCTTTTGCACGGTCGATGGATTTTTCTAATCCCTCAGAGGCTCGTGCATCTGTACGCGCTATCAATAAGAAATTAGCGTCTAATTTTTTTCCGCTGACAGCAGCCTTTATTTTTTTGATCATATCTGCAGGCGCTATCACTGATTTATTATCTAAATGACCGCAGCGTTTCGGATTCATCTGATCTTCGAGGTGACACCCCGCCAAACCCATTTCAATAAATTCTTGGATTGTGCGCGTAACATTCATTGGTTCGCCCCAGCCAGTATCAGCATCAATGATGGCTGGTAATTTCGTCGTGCGAGCAATTTGACGGCCCCGCTGAGCGACTTCGCTTAAGGTTGTCAGCCCAATGTCCGGGTAGCCCAAATCATTGGATAAAACAGAACCTGAAATGTACACGCCTTGAAAGCCCTTTTTCTCAATCATCATGCTGACCAAAGGAGAAAATGAACCTGGGAATTGCAATAGCTTTCCGGTTTTTAGTTGGTCGCGGAAATTAATTCGCTTTTGAGCTGGCGTGATTTCAGGAAACAACATTTAGAAAATTCCCTTTGTATCACGCTTATTATTGATTAATTTATCAATTGGTATTTGTACATTGAGCTGTTGAACTTCTGCAGCAGTCAGTTCTGGCAAACGCTCACACAGGGAAATAAAGCGATTGCGTTCATCTTTAGAAATAATATCGGCAGTCAAAGTATCAAATTTGCGAATGTAATCAGCTCGTTTGAATGGTTTTGCTCCAGCTGGGTGGGCATTAGCAACGCCCAGTTCATCAGAAATTGTATCCCCATTGGCAAAAATGATTTCAACGCGTCCGCCGAACTGTTTTTTTGTCGGATCTTGATCGTGATATTTTGCTGTCCAGGTTGCATCTTCTAAAGTTTTAATCTTGTGCCATAGCCGAACGGTGTCAGCTCGTTGGGCACGCTCGGGAGCGTACGAATCGACGTGGTGCCATTTCCCATCTTGTAAAGCAACAGCAAAAATGTACATGATCGAGTGATCCAATGTTTCGCGAGATGCTTTCGGATCATTTTTTTGCGGATCATTGGCGCCGGTACCAATCACATAGTGAGTATGATGAGATGTGTGAATAATAATTTCTTTCACGTCATCCCAGTTTTTTGTTTTCGCAAGCACTGCCGTTTTCATGCGTGCTGCTAAATCAATAAGGGCTTGTGATTGGTATTCTGCCGAGTGCTCTTTGGTGTAAGTTTCTAAAATGGCTCTTTTTTCTTCGCCTAATTCTGGCAATGGCACAGAGTATTTTCCATCTTTACCGTCAAGCATGTAAGCAATCACAGAATCTTCGCCCTCATAAATAGGGGATGGAGCGCCTTCGCCGCGCATACAACGATCAATGGCTTCGATCGCAAGTTTTCCAGCGTGAGCCGGAGCGTAGGCTTTCCATGACGAAATTTCCCCTTTGCGGGATTGTCGGGTTGTAAATGAGACATGAACTGCTTGTTGAATGGCTTGAAAAACAATTTCAGTGGATAAACCTAAAAGGGCTCCGATACCACCGGCCTGTGCGGGTGCTAAATGCGCGATGTGATCTTTTTTATGCTTGTGTAAACAAATCGATTTAACTAAGTCCACATGAATTTCGTAAGCGGCGACTAAGCCGCGCACTAAATCTTTACCGGTTTTATTAGTCTGCTGAGCAACAGCTAAGATAGGCGGAATATTATCTCCTGGATGAGAATAATCTGCGGCTAAAAATGTATCGTGGTAGTCCAGCTCGCGCACTGCAGTTCCGTTGGCCCAAGCAGTCCATTCACAGGAAAATTTTTGGTCGTTAGGCATTCCAAATACTGTGGCGCCGCCAGCACGCGGATGCGCCAAGGCCATAGCTCGAGCCGACGCGACAGGATGTCGGTTCGCAGCTGCAATGGCAACGCTGGCATTATCGATCACGCGATTTATAATCATATCGACAACATCATCTTTGATAGGAGTTATGTCCGTGCAAAGCTCTGCTAATTTCCAGGCTAACTGGTCTCTTCTTTCAATTTTTTCTTTAGAGGGGAAAACTCGAACCTGATGTTGACGCATGCGTGCTCCTTGGCCATGACTTATGATGCAAAGTGATTAATAAAACAATCGGTCAAAATTACCTTAGAAAACGCCTATGGACAAATGAAAAGCTTCCGCATCTTCCGCAGGTTTTTTGTCCAGCTTTTTAGCATACTCAAGATTTACGGGGCCAACAGGAGTGTTGTAGCGGATTCCAACTCCTATAGCATCGCGCCATTGGTCGGAAAACGAAAAGCCATCGATTAAAACTTGGCCACCATCATAAAAAACAGCTCCAAAAAGATCCCAGCTGCGAACCATTGGGAAACGCAGTTCTGATTTAACAAGCCCGTAAGTCGCATGACTTTTGAGTCTGAACGAGGGGCCTAAGATATCTTTCGAAGGAAAAAATTCATCCGTATCAAATCCTCGAATTGTTGTCCGACCTCCTAAAGTAAAACCTTTTTTATCAAAAGGAACTCCAAATCCCAGGGACCTGACATCTTTCACATAACCCCCGCGAAAGGACTGAGCAAAAACGAAATCGGACTTTTCAATCGGAACATAAAACGTCGTTTGCCCGGTGGCACGAAAAAATGGATCTACATTTTCACTACCACTTTCAAATGCGTACTCCATGGAAATCCGAGAAAAACTGCCATCAGTGGGATTAAAAAGATTATTACGATAATCTAAATCAAGAGTCGGCCCAGTAGATACAATAATTAAAGTCTCTCGTGGGTAATTGTTATCGATTTGATCTTGGACGGATATGCCACGGTCAATATACGTAGAAACATTCACGACGTCCCAAATTCCAGTGATGTGTGAAGTAAAATCTTGTTCCAAAGAATAGGTTGCGGAATTAAGCTCTGTGACTTTACGCAGTTCATAGCTGGCTATTGTGGTTGAGCGTGTGAGGTTAATCCGAAAGCGGGTTCTGCTTTCGAATAAGTAGGGTTCAACAAAACCTACGGTTAATTTAGATTCTAAAAATTTAACATCGGCATAATTGTAGTTGCCTTCGATACGAGCTGAAACTCCACGGCCCCAGCCACCGATGTTTCGATAAGCAAGACCAGTATACCCATGTAATGTTCCGCGATTTTCATTGGTAATTCCAGCCCCGATAGTGAAGACGCCGGGATCCCGTTCGGAAACTTTGATAATCACTGTGCGAGCAGCGATATTAGTGCCAGCTTCCAAAGTTAAAATTTCAACTGAGCTAAAGTGCCCGGTTCGTTGCAATCGGGAAATTGATTCTTCTAACTTTGCCGGCGTTAAAATTTCACCCGGTTTAAAGTCAATTTCCGTTAAAATAACTTTTTCGTGAGTTGTTTGATTGCCTTCAATCAATATAGATTGCACTTCAACACGAGGTCCCTCGTCCATCTGAAATCGAAGATGAGCGACAGTATTTTTATTTACATATTGAATTAGATCTGTTCTTTCGTTCACGAGCTTAAACTCGATATAACCTAAGTTCGCATAAAAAACTTTTAATCGGTTAGTAGCCTCTTCGAGAGCTTTTAAATTTAATTTTTTTACAGTCTCTAGTCCCATTTCTTTTTTTAAACGTGCCGAAGGATAAACTAAATTGCCCACGAAATTGATATCGCCAATGTCGACCTGGTCGCCCTCGTAAATTTGTACATTAATGATTCCTTGGTCGGGGCGCTCGCGATCCGTCATCACTTGCACAAGCCCTAAGCGGGCGTTAACGAAGCCTTCATTTTGCAAAAACACGAGCAAATTTTTAACTGCATTTTCAATGTCTTCTTTGACGTACTTTCCACGCATTTTTATCGCTGACAATTCGGCTAATTTTTTCTCATAATACACACTTTGCCGAGTGAGCTGGCCAGTGAATTGAATTTGCCGTATGCGGACGAAGGGTCCCTCTTCTAAGTTAAGCGTAACTAAAATTCTATCGCCCTCTTTGCGTTCAAAGTAGGGCACAGCAATATGAGGGTATCCTTCCGATTGATAAAATAATTTCAGCTTTTCTGACAGCTCAGCTCCCAAATTGCTGTCAGCAGAAAAATAACTATCCAATTTCAAGACCTCAGCCAGATACGATGCTGAAAACTGCTTCGCATTTTGAAATTCAACCGAATAGCGTTGTCTTTTATCAATGCGAAAAACAGCTCGTGCTTTCAATTCATCTGCCGAAAATAGCAATTGAGGTGCTGGCACTGCGTTCAAATAGAATCCGTCTTCACTGAGCAGTTGCCGCAGTTTAATTGAAATTTTTCCTAAGGTATCCTGGTTCAACACATCATTTTTAAATGAAGCTGTGATTCTTTGCGAAAGTCGAGCCGCGGAAGCAGCCTCCATGTTTTCGATGCTCACTTCAGAAATTTTAGTTTGCTTTTTAGTTTGGACTTGAAGTATTAGTTTCCGCTTAAAAGTAGAAATATTTTGGTACTGAAAATTAACTGTTGCAAAGCGAAAACCGAGCTCTTGGTAATACTGAGCCAATTTTTCAGCGCCTGCTCGAACGGCATCTTCCTCGATGGCTGTTTTAAGATTCAGATTCATAATCAGCAGGGCTTCCCCATCCGACAGATCGTCGGCACCGTCAATATCGATGGTTTCAATCTGCGCCGATATGTCACCACTTAATCGCAGTTCCCCAGGGCGGGTTCCAGTTAATAATTTCAAACTGTTAAAGCGAAATTTTACATCGAGTTCTTTTAAAATTTGGTTAAGTCTTTCCTCTGTCAGTTGCGTGCTCGCTAAATCAGGAATTTCTTTTTGCATGTTAGCGACAACATCGGCTGGCCAGTCTGCCAAATTAAGTTGGTACACTTCTGCGGCAGGCGCTCCATATCCCAGCAGCACAAGCAGCGAAAATAAAAGAAGCTTTACCATTTAAACTCCTTCTTATATTCAAAATCGCCACCAAAGACGCCTTCATTTTCTTCTTGTTTTAACAAAGTTCCATCTGTGTCCGATGTTTCTTTATTTTGATAATTTAGAATGCCCGACCAGTTTGGGGTTAAATAAATACTGCAACTTCACTTCATGGTTTTGATTGTCGCCAGTTAATGGCCGAGCATAAGAAGCATTTAATTTTTTTAGCAGATTTCTACTGACCACAACTTTTGGAACAGCAATGTTACGCGTGCTGTCCACAGAGGGAGCCAGCTGCACGTTAAGGCCTAATTTTTCTTGAATTTTTTTATTTATAGCCGACTGATTTGTTAGTGACGCTAAAAGTTCAATGCTGGTTTGTTGGCGCTGAGTCTCTGAGCTTAGGTTCTGATCTAAATTTGTGGACGTCATTCCCAAAGCCAGCAACGAAAAAATATCAGATTCACTGAGGGGCGGTTGGCTGGTCGGCTTGATCGCTAAATTTTTATTTGGTACTCCCTGAACAAGTAAATTGACATCATAATCTGAGACGCGGGCCAACGCCGAAATGTAGATGTCAGGGCTGTTGTCATTTATTTCAATGAACTGAAGATTTGCCGTTTGAATTTCAAATGGCTTATCTTTGAAAATTATTTTACCGCCTGGCTTCAATTCAATTTTTCCTAACAGCAAAGGGTTTTCAGGACTGCCTTTAATTTTAAGAATGCCACTGGCAGTGCCTTCTAATATTTTATTTTTTACGATGACTCCGCTGCTGGCATCAACTGCAATATCCAGCAACAACGAGGGCGATAACTGCTCGAAGCGTTTAGCGGGTAAAAAACGACTGGCTTTTATGGTTTCTGTTTCAGAGTTTTTATCTTCACCGAAATCTTTTTCTACCAAGCCTCGGTTTACTTTGTAGTTTACTTTCAGATTGTAGGGGAGCCAGTTACCAAAAAAATTAATTTCTGCGCGACCCGCAGTAGTCACTTTTTCTGGAAAAGTAAGCTCAAGGTTGTCGGCACGGGCTTGCAATTGAACAACCACATTTTTAGCGCCTTTTATATCGATAAATCCACTGCCAACCACTTCGCTTTGGCCCAGATTTGCCTTCAGAGTGTTAAAGACAATTTTTGACTGGGAAAATTCAATCGGAGTGGTGATGTTGTCTAAAGGCGTCGGGAAACCTTTGAACTGAACTGAGCCATCAGACAAAGCTCCCTCACCAAAAATAAAAACGTGTCCTGAATTCAACGAAACTCGAGCCTCGGCATCGATCTGACCATTAAGGGATTCAATGAAGGGAACTAAAAACTGCAGAATACGAATTTTCAAATCGACTGCAACATCTAATTTCGTTTCATTTTTTGTTGATGACACTAATTTTACAGTGATTTCATTTCCATCGCCACTGATAACCACCGGGTCTAATTTTTTTAAACCGTTTTCAAATGTAGCTGCAACCGGTGCCGCAAGCCGTAGGACCGTAGCCCCTCGTTGCAGGTAGAAATCCGAAATTTTAAAATAACCGTTTACGGATTGCAAACTGACGGAACTGCCTTTTAAGTCTGCGTCCAAGTTTATTCGGCTGTAATACTCGGCATTTGGCTGCGGTAGTGCAATCATTGGAAGTAGCAGCATGGGATTTAAGTCACGGACTTGAAGCTTTAAAAAGAAATTGTCTTTGTCGCTCCAGGGCCACTGAAAATTTGTCTGAATTTGCCGACCAAAAAGCTGACCCTCAAAAAGTAAATGTTTTTTATCTAGCGCAACTAAACCTTGCGACGGGGCGTAGGAAAACCCGTCTAAAGTGACCGATTTAGTATTGAAATCTAGCATAACTTCAGGATCACGGAGTAATCCGCTAATTTTTCCGTTCACTGACATTTGTCCGGTGGCTGTCGGCAGCAACTTAAGCACCGAATCAATTTCTTCAAGGTATGCGTCACTTGTTTTAACGTTTAACTGAAGCACTGGAGACGAATCAGTTAAAATGGAGCCATCGAGCACAAGACTACTTTTTATTTTTTTCAGTTGTACGTCGGCAAATTTAATTTTCTTACCATCAGACGATAAATTCACATCGAAGCGTTCAAAGCTTTCGGTTGCGATCTGACCCTGGCGGAATTGAGATCTTAATTCATAAGAGAGTTTCCAGAAATCAAATGGTCCAGAAAATGTCAGGGCGGCATCGCCTTGACCATTGAATTCAAATGGCAGCGAAAACCTGCTGTTTAAAGCAGTAAAAAGGTCTTCGCCAGATAGTTTCGGTAGTTGGAGACTGCCGTCCACAGACGACTTTTGAAAGTCAAAACCCACAAACCCAGTGTAACCAGAGGCCCCTAATTTCCCATCGAGTTTCCTAAGGGATAAGCGCGCCTTATCGTAGATTAATTCTGTAGTAAAATTCCCTAAATTAAATTTTTCAATAACGGCATTTTCAGCGCTGACTTGAGCCTCGACGGTGCCTCTGGAGGAATCTCCTGCAGCAGAGCCCTTGAGCTTAAGGCCACCAGAAAAATCCAGGCCAGCTAAAGAGTCCACGTCTTTCATCGCTAGGCGCTCAGTTTCGAAATCAATTTTAAAGCCCTGGTTGTAATCGACTATTCCCTTGGCGAGGCCAGCAGAACTTCCGACTTTGACCTGACTGTCAAATTGAATATCCTCGTCGTTAAAAAGCACAGTTCCAACTAAGCCAACTTTTTTTAATTTTAAAATTGCAAAATCTTTTTTGGCATCACCCTTTATAAGAACATTTTCAAGCTGCGCCCGAGTTTCACATTCGATATCAAACGGTGGAAGCAGCTGCCCAGAGCAAGTCGCCTCACCCTCCAGATTGAGATCCGCCGGAAGGTCTAGCAATCCGACAGAAACAAAGAGCTTCTGCAAATTCATATTTTTCACATTTAAATTTGTTTTAAACTGAAATGGTTCTGTTTGCTGAATCGCAATTTCATTTAATCCGGCAGTTCCTGCAGGATGTTCGATTTTTACCTGATCAATGAAAAGCTGATTCTTTTTAACTTGGGCTTTGATCTGCGCACTGCCAAATTTAAATTGCTCCATCGTTAGATTGACAGTCTTTAGCTCGAGCTGGGAGTTGATGTCTGCGACTCCTGCAAAGTTTACTTTTCCTACAGCCTCAAAACGTCCGCTCACAGAGGGAAATCGATTTTTTTGTGGATACAAATTTAAATACAAGGTGCGCAGGTCTTCACACAGCACTGAAGATTGCAACGTAAACTGGCCCTCTGGTTTCAAGCGAATGTTCGCAAAATTTGATAATTGGCCGCTGACTTTTAAATTTGAATCAATCGTTTTAAAATCTAATTTGGAAACGACTAAGTCTTTTTGATTAAGGATAATCTTTATTTCGGATTCCAACACAACACTTGAATTTTTTTCTAGTTGAATCTTCTGCTTCAATTTTTGCACGTCCAGCACCAGACGAGTTTTTAAATTCTCCAAAGTAACTGCATCGATTAGAAACTGCAGATTAAGGCGCTTGCTGCTGCTATAATTAATTTCAGAATCAAATAGTTTAAGGCGCTCAACCGGTATCTCAGGTAAAAACTTAAACAACTGCTCTAGTGGCAATTTTGCAGGTGCCGAAGTGCCAGAAAATAATTCATCAGAAATATCCCATCTCAAATGATCTATTGTGATAGCACTTACATTGAGTCGACCGATAAGCAAATCAAATGGATTTAGTTGGGCCTTTGCGCGCGCGATCTCAATTTTGTTAAAAACAGAATGCTGATTTTTAAATTTGATTTCGACCCGACCCAATTGGGCTTGCAATTTTAGCAGGGAAAAATCGAGAGACTGAAAGTTGACATCGACGTACTCTTGCGAGGCATTAAGTTTTGGCACCTGTTGCTGTAGCCATGCGACAAAGAGTGGGTGGCCATAGCGTTTCCAACCAAAAGTGATCGCCAGTACACTGAGTAAAGGGAGCAGCAAAAAAAATTTAGATGCCTTTTTCAGTAGGTTCTCCATTGGTGCAAAAGCGCCTCAGCGGACCGGTACGAAGGCCGCCGTTGCGAAAGGGATTCCAGCATTTGTATTGCAATCTCTTTTTGACCCAGGCCGTGATAGGCCTGAGCTCGCAAATACGTCGCACCAAATGTGGATTCAGGGTCCATGGAGACTTTATTTTCAATATGATCTAGATGTTTGAGTAAATCTAAAAAACGGCCACGTTCGAAAAGTATTTCTGCTTTTAACCATTCGCCGGCCACAGTCTCAGGAGCCTGGTGCAGGATTTCAAACCCCAAGTCATACAATTCAAAGCTCATGCAAAGCAGTGCAAGATTATAAATCTGCTCGGGAGCTGCCGCTTTGTAATGAGTTGCTAAGGCCTTCACTTGCAGGGTTAGCTTTTCAAAAAAATCTTCTGAGTCCTGGTTGAAGGGCTCTTTGGCCTGAAGAGATGGTCTGTTTTTTTTATGTAAGCGGATCCGCGAAAGTATTTCGTCAGCTTTTTTTTCCAAATGAGCTTGATGCAGCAAGCGAACTTCTGTGTCGTTAGGAAAATTTTTAATGAGTTGTTTTAAAGTCTGTTCCTCTTGCTCTTGCAGTTGGTACAGGCGGTTGTGATTCAACTGCGCAATTAATTTTGTTTTCAGTTGTAGCTGCCCGAGTTCGAACTGCTGCTGGCCTGTTTTGGCCTGCAGATCCAGATAAGGAATAAGGTCCCGAAGCTCTTCAAACTTGTGTGCCGAAAGGTCAGCACTTTGCGTCGGCAAAGCAAATTCAATGAGATCAATTACGTCCGTCGGTATCGTTCCGTAGTGTTCCTTGGCAGCCCAGGCAAAGTAACCCCAAGGAAAAACTCCGATGGCATTGCGACGAAGAGCATTTAAATAAAAATTAAACAAATGATCGAAGCGACCTAGGCTGATAAAAAAATGACTGATGCTTTCGGCTTCGTTAGGACTCAGGATATCCGTTTTTGAATATTTAGATAAAATTTCGCTACAAATCTGATCTGGAGTAGAGCCTGCGGTGAACATAGAATGAATTTCAAGTTCAAGTGTGTTGTTCCCCGCCAAAGCTGATCCTTTGCTTGTTATTAATTAAAGGCTAACTATTTTTGATTAACTCTTTCAACATAATTACCTGAATCGGTGTCTATTCTCAGTAAATCGCCCTCGCTGATATGCAGTGGCACATTGACAACTAAACCTGTTTCTAAAGTTGCAGGCTTCGTAGCACCAGTCACACGGTCGCCTTTAATTCCAGGATCAGTCTGCGCCACCCGAATATTGACTGCATTGGGGACATCGACAACAACTGGCTTTTCATTATACATGGTGATTGTAACGACAAGATTTTCTGTCAAATAATTTTTAGAATCACCAACTTCGTGCTCCATCATACACAGTTGCTCGTAATTGCTCTGATTCATAAAATTAAAACCGTTGTCGTCTTTGTAAAGAAATGTCATTTCAACATTTTCGACATTTGGAATATCAAATTTCTCACCCGATTTAAAAGTGCGCTCTAAATTTTGACCTGTCAGCATGTTGCGCATCTTTGTTCGACTGAATTGATTTCCTTTGCCGGGTTTGACGTGCTGGAAATCAACAATCACAAACGGTGATCCATCAACCATTAATTTAAGTCCTTTTTTAAAATCGCCCGTTTCGTACATAGATGACCCCTGATAAAATTTGATATCCTGAGATATCGTTTGTTTTTTGTTTAAACCGACTTGTCATAGTAAATCATCACGTCTGGGTCGACAAGCGATCCCTCTGCTTAAGCTCGATTCTACGCAGCAATTCCTGCAGCACGGCCACTTTGCGCGAGTGAACCAATTCAACTTTAGCAAGCGATGATTTTTTTGGATTTTTTGGCGCTATATAATCAGGTGAATCGTAAGTTGTTAATTTCAAACGGCGGCTGTCGATTTCGGGATGCGAGCCATACTTTTTTGTGCAGTCATTAAGCAGCTCAAGCGCTTTTTTTACATCCAGTCGCACGGTTAAAGCATCGACAAATGCGAGTGTTCTTTCGAGCGCGCCCGGAATCTTTGTCCATGCCGCTTTCGGAACTGATTCTGTGTCAGGCTTTAACTCGGCCGCCCGTAGTGGCTGCATGGAAAATAGATCCTCGTCGTACTCATCGGCAGTCAGAACTTCAAGTTTGCCAACAGCTCGGCGTGCAAGAGGATGAGAGGGATTAAGAAAAAGTACTTTTTTGAAGCACTGGAGGGCTTTTTTTCCATTTTGTAACTCAGCATAGATTTCAGCCAAATGAAGCCACGCGTGCCAATTTTCGGTGGCCAACTGCGTGGCTTTTTCGAGATAAATGAGCGCGGCTTCAGGCTGGCCTAATTTTCGTAAAATTCGGCCTAACAGAAGCACTCCGCTGACCGACTGCGAGTGAAATTTTAGGCTTTGGCGCACCAAGGATTCTGCTTCAGCAGCCATGTCCCGAGCGAGATACATTTCACCCAAGCGAATAAAATTTAAAGATTTTGGATTTTCTGCAAGTTCAATCTGCAGCTGTTCGATCTCATCAACTTGTGTCATCTTGAATAAATTCTGGCATTATATTGACCCAAAGAAAAGCAACTTATTTAATAATCCCATGATTATATTAGGAATAGACCCGGGTTCGCGCTTTCTAGGCTACGGCGTAATCTCCGTGGAAAACGCAAATCACTTACAACTCAAGGTGATCGATTACGGAGTTTTGAAATTCAATGCAGAAACGCCCTTATCAGAACGGCTGCATGATATTGGGGTTGGGGTGCACGAGTTATTTCGTAAATTTCAACCCATCCACTTGAGCTTAGAGAAAATTTTTCTTGGTAAAAATGCCGACAGCGCTTTTAAAATGGGGCACGCTCGCGGAGTCATTATTTATGAAGCTCTTCGTGCCCAGTGCAAAGTTCACGAATACGCAACACGAGTTGTGAAAAAGGGAATTGTAGGTAACGGCGCTGCAGAAAAAGAACATGTCAGGACTGTTATTTCCAATTTATTACAAATACCAACTCTGAAATCATTGGATGCTTCCGATGCGCTGGCCATGGCCTGCTATCACGCATCGCAGTTGAACGTTATTCGCCTTAAAGAAAAAATAAATAGGCAGCAGAATCAGCAACCTCAGCTGACGGCGAAGCGACCCGTAGAAAAAGGTGTCCTGTGATCGGGTTTTTAGATGGAACTGTGTATGATGTTTCCGTGGACCATTTTATCCTGAACGTGAACGGCGTGGGTTACGATATATTAGCCTCGGCACAGACGCTATCTGACGTCCATGTGCTGATGGGACAAAATCTCAAAGTGTGGATTCATTCCCACGTGCGTGAAGATGCCTTTCAGCTATTTGGGTTTTTAGCGAAATCTGAAAAAGAATTTTTTCTGCAATTGCTAAAAGTAAACGGAGTTGGACCCAAGATGGCTTTATCGATCATGTCGGGCGGTCGCGTTTCACAAATCCAGGACTGGATTGAAAATAGTGATGCGAAAGCCCTTTCGTCATTGCCAAAGGTCGGAAAGAAAACGGCAGAGCAAATTATTTTATCTCTGCAGGGAAAATTAGTGCGTGTCGATTTGCATCTAAAAGGTCCTAAGCTGAATGAGACTCACCGGCAAATTTCTTCAGCTTTAGTTAACTTAGGTTTTAAAAATCAGAATGTGGATCAGTTTATAATGTCTTTGGAATCCACGACGACTCTGGAAGATGGAGTTCGACAGGGTCTACAAAAACTGACGGGGCAAAAAATATGAATCGAATGATTGAAAGTCAAATGCAAGACACAGATATAAAATGGGAAAATAAACTGCGCCCCCAATCATTTGATGAATTTCCGGGTCAGGATACCGTAAAAGATAAAATAAAAGTTTTCGTACAAGCAACAAAAAAACGGGGTGAACCCCTGGATCATACCTTGCTATTCGGGCCTCCGGGGTTAGGGAAAACGAC
>JAYUTU010000421.1:0-3658 GCA_043754975.1 Bdellovibrionales bacterium
AAAATACAATACCCCTTGGAAGGGGTCAATCCAGATAGCGTTCAAATCACTCGGAAATGCATAATACAGCGGCAAGCCTGTGATTGAACACCAGCTGAAATTAAAAAAGCCCTATGAGACAGGGCTTTCCATCAGATTAGCAGCACAGTTTTATCCCCACACAGCGCTTAACCGACTTTTTTCCACTTCGGTGCAAACTCGAATTGGTTGTTAAAGTCTTGTAGTTTTCCCTCGCGTGAAAGGGGAAATTTTTTATGATCCATGTAAATTTCTTTGACCTTCAAAAACTGTTTTTCCAGCTTGTCAGTCATCATGTCGACAGCGACATAAATATCCGTTGCAGATGCTGTGGCCTTAAAGAATTTTTGTTTGGTGTTTAGTGAAATTTGCACTTGGAATTCGTGCTGGTCTTTTGAGTAATAAACATTACAACGGCCATCTTTCAACAAAAAGCCCCCAATTTCATTTAGTTTTCCTGTTGTGTAATCCACCAGTGAATCTGAATAATCGAGGTGCTTAAATGTGTAATTAGACTTCATACATTTTCCTTGGGTTCCGGATAACGGAATTGTTAGCCAGAGGAGCTTTTTATTTGCAAAGCTCACCTAAGATATCTATCGGCAAAAGCTCGACCATGGTTTAGGGAAAGTTGAAAAGTCTCAATTCAAGATAGTAAAGAAAAACAATTCTCATTTAGGATCGTTTTACTCATGCATCTAATATTTAATTAATGCTTTAACGGGCTCGCCATTGAATTTCATTTGATTTAGAAAAGTCAGATTAATTAAAACAAGCAAATCTTCGACGACATAGCCCGCTTTTTCGCAAAGAGACTGCGATGCTTTTAAAGTCCCCCCAGTAGCCAAAACATCATCGCAAATAATAACTCGTAGCGGTCGGTGCGACGGAGCGATTTCTAATGTGGCTTCACCATATTCGAGTTTGTAAGACTCGTGAATAACAGGCGGTGGTAACTTTCCAGCTTTTCTGAGCGGTAAAAAACCCTTGTTGAATTTTGCAGCCAACATAGCAGCAAAAATAAAACCGCGAGACTCAATACCCACAAAAAGATCGACCTTGTTAAGATTAATAATTTTTTCAAAATCGTGGGCTATTAATGAAAAGGCTGCCGCATCTTGCAAAAGTGGCGAAACATCCCGAAACAGCACTCCAGGAATTGGAAAATCAGGAACCTCTTTTATGAGTGCTTGGTAATTCATTTCAAACTTTCTAGATACTGCCTAGAAGTATTTTTTCCGTTGGCTAGATGGCAAAATCTTTAAGACATCACGGTACTTGGCGACAGTTCTGCGCGCAATATCAATTCCCTCTTTACGCAGAAGCTCTACAAGTTTTTGATCTGAAAGCGGCTTTTTTGGATCCTCTTTTGACACGATTTCGCGCAGTTTTAATTTAACAGACTCTGACGCTAAAGCGTCGCCACCGTCAGATGCATTAATTCCCGAATTGAAAAAGTACTTCAACTCATAGATTCCTTGCGGAGTGTGCATGTATTTTGAAGTTGTCACACGACTGACCGTGGATTCATGCATTCCAATATCATTGGCGATATCACGCAAAACCATGGGCTTTAAAAATCCCGGCCCTTTTTCAAAAAATTCTTTTTGATGTTTAACAATGCTGTCACTGACTTTAAAAATAGTGCGCTGTCTTTGATGGATAGACTTGATGAGCCAAACTGCTGACTTCAGTTTTTCCTGAATATATTCAGAAGCCACTTTGTCGCCTGTGGGGTTGGCTCCGCCCTTAAGCATGTTCTTATAAAAATTTGAAATTTTTAATTTTGGCAGTCCATCTTCATTTAAAGAAACGATAAAATCGTCCCCAACTTTATAAACATAAACATCGGGCGTGACAAACTGCGTGTCATTCCCCGCATAGCCGCGGCCTGGCTTGGGCTCCATGGCGTATATAATTTTACACATGTCGACAACCACTTCCATTGAGCGGTTCATCACTTTAGCAATGGCTTCGTAATTTTTTTTCTCAAGATCTTTTAAGTGATTTGAAATGAGTTGCACTAAATCATTTGTGTCTTCTTCCAGCAAGCGTGCCTGGATTAGCAGACACTCCTTTAAATCCCTGGCACCAACTCCTGGCGGATCAAATTGATGAATTAGGCTTAACGTGTCTTCAAGCAAATCCACGTCAATTTTTTCTTCTTCGGAAATTTGTGCCATTGGCACTTTCATGTAACCGTCGTCGTCGATATGAGAAATAAGAGCATCTGCAGCTTTTTCTTCCTCATCCGAAAAACCGGTCATTTTAACTTGCCAATATAAATGATCGTGCAAAGTCTGCGTTGTTGAAATTATGTTTTCATAATTCATAATTTCTTCGTTGCCATGTGAAGCTTCACGCGGCGCTTTATGCTGGGTTTCTAAATAAGATTCCCATTCAAATTCGTCTTGTTTTTGTGGATCTTGAATGCTTTCAGCACCTGGAGTTTCTAACTGGGTGTTGTCGACATTGGTCTGCTGTTCAGCCTCTTTGGTGCGTTGGAAATCTTCTTCCTTGAGGACTTCTGCTTCTTCTAAAATAGGATTTTCTTCAAGCTCACTACGAACTTGGGTCTCTAATTCAAGTCGTGACAACTGCAATAGCTTGATGGCTTGTTGCAACTGCGGTGTGATCACCAGATTTTGACTTAGATTCATCGTTTGTCGTAATGCCATTTTTCGTTTTTATCCCAGCTTTAAAAAATGTGTCTACAGTCTAAAATTTTCACCTAAATAAAATTTTCTAGCTAATTCAGAATTGGCAATTTCATCAGATGTTCCGCGCACTTGGATTTGCCCATCCTTCAGTATATAAGCATAGTCGCAAATGCCCAAAGTCTCACGCACGTTGTGATCTGTAATCAAAACTCCTATACCTTTGGCCTTAAGATCATTGATTATATTCTGGATATCAGCAACCGCTATTGGATCAATTCCCGCGAATGGCTCATCCAGTAATAAAAACTGCGGAGAACTTGCCAGCGCTCGAGCTATTTCAACCCGTCGACGTTCTCCACCAGATAGCGAATAACCAAATGATTCCCGAATGTGGTTAATTCGAAAATCCTGCAATAAATTTTCTAAACGAACCCGTCGGTCCTGAGCTGAAAATCCGTGAGCCTCAAGCGCAACTAAAATATTATCTTCGATGGATAATTTTCGAAAAATACTTGGCTCTTGTGCCAGATAACTAAGACCAGATCGTGCTCGTTTATACATTGGATAATCGGTAATATTAAGATCGTTAAGATAAATGTCGCCAGTGTCTGGCTTCACAAGGCCCACCACCATGTAGAACGAAGTGGTTTTTCCAGCTCCATTTGGGCCCAGTAAACCAACAACTTGCCCGGATTCAACTTCAAATGATGCCTCTTGAACTACTTTTCGGTTTTTAAACTGCTTTGAAATTTTTGAGATCGTTAATTTGTTGGCCATTTTTTATACTACCCTTTTTACTTGTCGCCTTTTCGTTCGCCGACAACGCTGACTTTATTAATCTTAACTTTTTTCCCGCCATCAAGGAAGACGATTTCTTGTCCGCTGATTTCATCTTCCCCTTGCTGGACTTTGGGTTGACCACGTAAAGTCATTTTGTCCTCACGCAAATCCATTTCAAGCTCAGAACACGTTGCCGTTTT